>CAWVUS010000084.1:0-17425 GCA_963933195.1 uncultured Planctomycetaceae bacterium | reverse complement strand
CAGGTCGACAAGCTGGGGGTGGAAGCCGTCCAGGCCCTGCTGAAGAAGAACAAGGTTCGACTCGGCAGCATGACCTGCTTCAAGTACGGGGTTTTCGGCATGCAGCCGGAGATGAAACTGGTCAAAGCCCTGGGCGGGGACATGGTGATCTGCAACACCGTCGGTCCCAGGAACCTCAAGGGCGAGGCGTTGAAGACAGCCGTCAAGGCCCTGGCCGAGAAACTGAAACCCCACGTGGCGGCCGCTGAGAAGATCGGCGTGAGGATTGGGATCGAGAACCACAGCGGGACGATCATCAATTCGCCCGATTCGCAATTGATGTTGATGGACCTCTTGCCGTCATCGCACATCGGCATGGCCCTGGCAGGCTACCACATGCCACAGGATCCCATGTTGATCGGCAAGCACATCGTGAGGCTGGGTGAACGATTGGTGCACTTCCAGGCCTGGGAGCACGGAATGGGCTGCAGCAAGAAACTGCCCAAGGCGCAGGAACTGATGCAGATGCCCGGTCGTGGTCCACTGGATTTTCAACCGATCGTCGCCGGATTGAAGAAGATCAAGTTTGCCGGTCGGGTCGAGATCTTCATGCACCCGGTCCCGCGCGGGGTACCGATCCTGGAGACGACCCAGAAGGTCACCGACGAGATCAACCGGGCACGGGCCTATCTCGACAAGTTTGTCGACGCGGCCTAGTGTTCGCGACGATGCCTAGACCTTGGGCAGTTCGTAACCCTTGCGGTACTCGCGGCTGAGGTACTGGTTGGCCGATTTGTCGTTGGTGAAAGTCTCGGTCTCCGGGTCAAATTCCAGCCGCTTGCCGGTCCGGTAGGCGATGTTGCCGAGGTGGCAGAGCATTGACGAGTAGTGTCCTTCGAGGATGTCGGCATTGAGTTCTTCTTGCTTGCGATTCCGCACGCAGGCAATGAAGTTGCGATAGTGGCCGCCGTCGTCGGACCATTTCTTGTAGAACTTCTTGCCGGGTTTGCCCCCGCGGTGGAAGATCCGGTAACCGTCGCGATCGACCATCATGTAGCCATCGTCACCGTAGATGATGTTGTCGTTGTCGTTCATGTGGGCTTGCATGCGGTAGGGCGTGAAGTCCCGTTGCTCAAAGACGTACAGCAGGTCGTCGTATTCCCAGGTGACCACCATCGCGTCGGGCACCTCGTGGGCGTCACCTTTCCACCCCAGCTTGGCACCGCTGCAACTGACGGCCTTGGGAGCACCCAGGTTCAACGCCCAGCGGCCAATGTCGACCTGGTGGACACCGTCGTTGCCCAGGTCGCCGGTGCCATAGTCCCACAACCAGTGCCAGCCGGTGTGGAAACGGTTGCGGTTGAAGGGCTTCATGGGTGCGGGCCCGACCCAGATGTCATAGTTGACCCCCTTGGGGACGGGCTCGTCCTTGCGATGAGCCATCCGTGCTCGTCGCTGGTTGTTGATTGCCTTGACCATCATCACCTTGCCAATGGCACCATCAGCAATCAATTTCCAGGCCTGCTTGTAGTGAGGGGCGGCTCGGAGGTTGGTGCCGTGTTGCACGATCCGTTTGTGTTTGCGAGCGGCGGTTACGGCAGTACGGCCTTCGTGGATATTGTGAGAGGCGGGTTTTTCGACGTACACGTCCTTGCCGGCCAGGCAGGCGTGTATCGTGACCGGGGCGTGCCAATGATCCGGGGTCGCCACGGCCAGCGCGTCGACGTCCTTGCGGTCGAGCAGCGTGCGGAAGTCAACGACGTACTCGGGGCGTCGGCCAGAGAGTTGCTGGATCTGGTTGCACATCGCCTGTCCGCGACTTTCGTCGACGTCACAGATGGCGACCACCTGGCTCTCCTTGATCCGGGCAAAAGAGCGTGCCAGGTGAGCACCACGACCACAGCCCAGGACGGCGACATTGACAGTTTCACTGGGAGCGGCGGCTTCCAGTGGGGCCAGTCCTGTAGCGGCCAATGCGGCGGCACTGCCCAGGAAGGTGCGACGGTCGGTGTGGTCCATGATCGGCTCCGGTGTGGTGACACGTGGCAGCGTGGATGTCCGCATGCTACCCGTGGTCGGCACACCGTCTCAAGCCGGCAGGGCAGATTGCGTGTGGTGTCCCCAAGGTCGTAGAATCGGACGTGGTGGCCCGGACGACACGGAGTCGATGATGACCTGGCGGCGGCGAGATGTTTTGCAGGTGGGGGGACTGGGGGCACTGGGGCTCTCGGTGCCCGACCTGCTGGCTGCTGACTCGACGAAGGCGACGGCCAAGTCGTGCATCCTCTTTTTCATGGAAGGGGGACCCAGCCAGATCGACATGTGGGACATGAAGCCGAAGGCTCCCGAGACGATCCGCGGCCCATTGCAGCCGATTGACACCACGATCCCCGGTTATCAACTCTGCGAGCACCTGCCGCAGTTGGCCACGCAAATGCGGCACTTCAGCGTGGTGCGTTCGGTCAATCACCGGATCGTCGATCACAATGCCAGCTCGTATTTCATGCTGACCGGCCAGGAGCCTCTGCGAGATTCGCAATTGATCCGGGGCTCGTCACCATCGAATGCCCCCGCCTACGGTTCGGTGCTGGCCAAACTGATGCCGACAGAACGTGCGTTGCCTGATTACGTTCATTTGCCAAAACGTTTCTTCAACTGCGGACATTTTATACCCGGCGTCCTGGCGGGTTTTCTTGGCGACGCGTATGACCCGTTTATCGCTGGAGATCCCAGCAAGGGTGATTACCGGGTGCCGGGGCTCGAACAGACCTTGATGGGTGACCGGTTCGGCCAGAGACGTCAGTTGTTGACGCAACTGGATCGTGGCCTTGATGAAGCGGTGCCGCCCCGCGCGCTGGATCGCAAGGACGTCTTCTATGAGAAAGCGTTTGACCTGATCACGGCGGCCGAGGCGCGGGAAGCGTTCCGCCTGGACGATGAGCCCGAATCGGTACGCCGGCGGTACGGCCTGCGACGTGAGATTTCCGGGGTTCGTGGTGGGGGGATGCCTCACCTGGGGCAGTGCATGTTGCTGGCACGTCGGTTGATCGAACGTGGCGTGCGGCTGGTGTCAATCTGGGCCGGACGCCAGGCGTTTGATGGTCACAAGGGGCATTACCAGAGCCTGGTCAAGGGCCTGTGCCCGCCGACCGACCAGGCCCTTTCGGCATTGGTCGAGGATCTTTCGGAGCGAGGCCTTCTGGATGACACGCTTGTCGCCTGCCTGGCCGAGTTTGGGCGGACACCGAAACTGGGCCAGATCACCTCGTCGGCCGGTGCCACTCCCGATGGGCGAGATCACTGGCCTCACTGTTTTTCCGTTCTGTTCGCAGGCGGTGGAATGAAGGCGGGATACGTGCACGGGGAGTCCGATCGGTTCGCCGCCTATCCGGCTTCCGATCCAGTGACTCCCAAGGATGTGGCTGCGACTATCTACACGGCCCTGGGCGTCGATCCACGGCAGAGGATTCGCGACCGGTTTGCGAGGCCACAGACGCTGGCCGATGGTGAGGTCATCCAGGGACTGTTCGGGTAGTGGGCCGTGATGGTCCGCTGACCCTACTAGGCCTGCTCGAGTCCCCAGCAGAAGAGGTTCTCGAGAATCGCCGGGTCCGCGACCTCCTCGTCGAGTACCAGGACCATCTCGTCACCGAATCCCTTCGAACTTCCCAGGGGTTCGACGGACCAGCCGGACTTCCGGGCCATCTCGGCGAGTTCCGGGTGTGTGGGGAAAACCAAAAGCCGTTGCGGGGCGTTTTCGGCTGCCACGTGCTGGACCAGTTCCCAGACGTCCTGTGAATCACCGGCGTATTCGATCAGGCCTCGTTTGTTGGTGGCCCGTCCCTCGACAAGATAGGCGACCGCGGCACCATCGAGTTCACCCACCAGGATTCGACACTTGGGAAGAGTCAACAACCGGGCCGATTCATGGATGGTTCGCTGGGAGTGTGCTGGCTGAGAGCGATGTAAGTGGTGGAGCGCGTCCAGGTGGCGTTCAGGGAGAAAGTCGACCACCGAGAGTCGTTGTTCGCCACCAGTCCCAGGTCCAGAGGCAATCCACCCGGGGGTGTTTACGGTTTGCCAGCCCAGTGAGCGATAAAAATCGGGTACACCGGTCCACAGCAGTCCGAGTTGGCACCCCAGTTGTGGCATCACCGTCTGCAGGTCCCGCATCAATGCGGCGGCCAGTCCCCGGCGACGGGATTCTGCCTCGGTTGCCACCAGGACGACGATGCCCACGCCGATGGTCTTCCCGGCACACCTGAAACTGCGAGGCCAGACGGCAGCGTGACTGACTATCCGGCCGTCACGTTCCACCACCCGGCAATTCGCCAGGTTGTCCTTGGAGAAAAGCAGCGGGAAATCGGTGAACACACTCTGATCGTGGATTCCTTTTTCCCGCCGGAATATCGAGTCGAGCAGATCGATGATCTGTGGAAGGTCGTCGTTGGTGGCCGGACGTGGTTGAGGCATGGGGAAATGAGTATCAATGGGCAGGTCCTTTCAGGATGACACTTCCGGGTTCGGCAGTCGACCTTGACCGTCGGGAAACCTCGCCGGTATCCTCCCGCTCCGCCCTTTTCTCGGGAGCTCCTGCGTGGCTGCCTGGACTGCTCGAACCCTGTTCCATCGGTCGAACCTGTTCGCCGCCGTGTTGGTGACCGTGTGTGTCACTGCCGGGATGGCGGCTCCGCCGGCCGAGACCGCATCCACTGGAGTGCTCGTGTTGCGGAATGGCCGTGTGGTGGCCGGCCAGATTCAACTGGTCGGGGAGGGATACCAGGTCGATTCGGTGACCGGTCGGATTGTGATCCCGCGAAACGTGGTGGAACTGGAAGCCGTCAACCTCGGCGACGCCTATCGCAAGCTCAGGGCCAAGATGCCTGATCGTTCTGCTTCACGTCATATTGTCCTGGCCCGGTGGTGTCTCGCGTATGGTTTGAACCAACAGGCACTGTTCGAGTTTCGCGAGGCGGAGCGATTGGCCCCGAAGAACAGTACCGCGAGATCAATGGTGGCCAAGTTGGAGCCGATCACCCGGCCTCGTGGCACGGTGCCAACGGTTCGGATGGCCAGCGCTGTGATGTCGCGAGATGCCGAGGCAGTCGAGTTTCTGGGTGGTCTGCCTCGGGACGTCGCGGCCGCTTTCGTACAAAAAATTCAACCACTGCTGTCTCATCGTTGTGGAAATGGCTCGTGTCACGGCCCGAGCACATCACGAAGTTTTCAACTCGAGCCCATCGGCCGCGACCGAAGTGGCTTCGGAGTCCGGACCCGGAAGAATCTCGATGCGGTCGTTGCCGAGATCGGTTCTGTGCAAGGCTCGGGCAACCGTCTGCTTGGGTTTGCGCGTAAGACACATGGTTCGGTGGGAACCAAATCGCGATCCAGGGGGCTGAATCGTGACCAGTTGGAAATTTTGGAAAAATGGGTGCAACGGGTGGCGCGGTCGCGACCGCTTCCCGCAAAACGGAGGCTCGGGCAGAAAAAGACCGCCTCGCCGTCGCGGCGGTATAAGGGGAAAGCGTTTCGTCCCGTGGAGCTCAGCGGCCCGGGGGTGGACGTGTTCGATCCGTCGGAGTTCAACCGCGAGACACGGCGTCGGGAGACCGTTCGGCAGCAGGCCGCCGGCGCAGAGCGGCAAAACGCAAAATCATCGCGGACCGGCCGCTAGCTGCACCACGTTTCGATCATGCGGGCGTAAAGGTCGGTCCCCAATTCGAGCTGTTCCAGCGCGATGAATTCGTCCCACGTGTGCGCCTGGGCAATGTCGCCGGGGCCGATCACCACCATGTTCTTCAGTTCCGTCAGCATTCCACCATCGGTTCCGTAACAAACCGTTGTGGGTGTCTCGCGACCGGCCAGTTCAAGGACTTCTCGGACGAATTGGGAGTCGGGATCGATATAGAGTGGCTCGGCTCGACTCTTGACCACAAACTCTATCCCACACGCTTCAGCAGTCGCCCTCGCCCGTTCGATCAATTCGTCTATTTCCTGGCTTGGCATGGCTCGGAAATAGACCGTGCAGACACTCTGGGGCGGAGTGATGTTGACGGCAGCGGTGTGGTCGTTGATGCCGATGTTCCAACTGATCGTTGGTGGGTCGAATTCCTCGTTCTGCCATTTGGCCAGCGACTCGGTTTCGTCGTGAATGGCTTTCATTTCGGCGAGGTAGGGGATCATGGCCAGGTTGGCGTTGAGCCCGGCACGTGTGCTGGAGTGTGACGCGGTGCCATGGGACGTGGCGACAAGGCCGGTTGTGCCCTTGTGAGCGTAGACCACCTCGAGCATGGTGGGTTCACCGATGATCCCACGTGATTGCCCGTCCACCATTTCCCGGAAGAACTCGCTTCGTTCGGCCACCGCCATCGCGCCGCCGTAACCAATCTCTTCATCGGAGGTGCAGGTGATGTAGAGTGGATTGGTGAGTGGCAAGTCGGCCAGGCGTTCCGCAGCAGCAAACATGCAGGCGATCGAGCCCTTCATGTCGCAGCTGCCCCGCCCGTACAGCAGATCGCCAACGATCGTCGGTTCGAACGGGCCATGGTCATCGGTGTGCCACGGATCAGCCGGGACCACATCGGTGTGGCCAAAGTAGGCCATTCCGCCGGTTCCCTCTCCCTTTTTGGCAACGATGCTGACTTTCCGGACGCCGTAAGGGTCATCGTATTCGATGCGTTCGATCGCAAAACCGAGGCCGCTGAGCACCTCCTCGCAATAGTCGCTGACCGGCGCATTGGTGAGATTGCTGGTGGATTCGAAAGAAACGAGATTCTGGTTGTATTCAAGTGCATCCATGGGTGTGCGTCCGGGGAGTTGGGGGGAGGTGGCTGTGGAGGGCGTGGGTCAGGCCTTCAGGTGGCGGGCGAATACGTTTTTGGTTCGCCGCCACATTTCCGGGGAAAGCACGTGACCGACACCGTTCTCGATGTAGTGGGAAAAATTCTTTTCGGCGTGGATTGCCTCGTAGGCCTTGGCGATCACTTTGACTCCGCGTTTGACTTCGTCAATCGGGCTGCCACTGTCCGTCTCTCCGAAATTGAGATGCAGGGCGCGTGGGGCGATCAACGCGGCAATGTCGGGGGTGTCACCATGGGCGTGGATGCCGGGAACGAAGTTCGGGAAACAGTGCAGCATGTGGTTTTCGTGGATGGCTTGGTAGGTGGGGAGGCAGCAGTTGCCCACCAGGCATTTCAGCCGGGATTCCCAGGGGCCGACAAGCCAGGTGTGAGTCGACCCCATCGAGTGTCCGTAGCATCCCAGGCGGTCAGCATTCACTTCCTCGAGGTTGGCCAGCACGTCGACGGCTCGCCGCATGTCCAGGATGTTCTTCCAGGCCATGCATTTTCCAGCGACCACGTAACGAAGAAACTCGAAACGTTCGTACCAGTGAGTCTTGAGTTTGCCAGTTGGGTCTCGCCGGTCTTCAAAGCACAGGGCGTCGGGGCAGAGCACGACATAACCCTCCCGGGCCAGTGCGACCCCGGTGTGGTGCATCTTGTTGCCGGCCAACCCTGCAGGTTCACTTTTTCCCAAGTGGTACTGTCCGGCGTGCTGATGCCAGATAGCGATGCCTGGTGTTGGTTTCTCTGGCGTGGCCCCGTCCGGGATCAGGAGAAACGCTGGAACCCGGTCACCAGGTTCGACCTCGTAGTTCAGGCTGACCAGCCGGTAGCCCTCTTTCTGCTCTGTCGCGGTGACGCGGGTGTTGAGCGGGCATGGTTTTGGCCAGTCGCCGCCAAGTCCGGACAAAAGACGGTCGCGAAAATCAATGGCGGCCATTGTGTAACCAGGATGTGCGAAGTCGGAGCCGGTCGGCGCCCAAAACAGGCGTGTCGGCAAGAATATCTGAATGAGAGCGTGATTGCGAATAGGCCCCGGGATGGCTTCAGGCCGGTCACCCGGGTGATTCATCGTGGAACATCCATCGAGGATTCATCCGTTCGGTCCAATTGAAAGCAACGAACCGTGGAACGAAGACGTGTTTCAGGCAAGTTATGACGGTCGTAAGGCCGATACTGACGTCATAAGCCGTACAACCGTTACCAGACGAACGCGTGTTGCGCGTTGGTTCGGACAAGGGTTTCAGGAAAGCGACGCATGTTCGGTCGTCTCGTCATTCTCAAAACAATGGTGGTTGCCCTGATCGTGGGGCAACCGGCCGTTGCTCAGTACTTCCCGCAATCTCCGCGGACAACGATGCCTACCGGTGTTTCACCGGCGTCGTATGCTGCTGGAGCCTGGGAAGAGCCCGCCAATGATGGGCCGGTGATCAACGAACGGATGTTGTCACGAGACCGGGGTTGGGGATACCAGGACACGTACCTGGATCGAATCCTGAGGGGCCTGGTTCGGAATACGTGGATCCGTTTGGATTACATGAATTACGATGCCAAGCGTCCCGGTTCCCACTTGTTGGGTGCCAACAACCCAATGGTGAACAATCAACGATTGCCGTTTACGGTGTCGTCGGGTGGAACCGCAATCGGAATCGCTACGGTTCCAGCGTTGGATCTGATTCAGTTGAAAAACGTCAACGGCATGCGTGGCACCGTGGGATTGATGTTCGGTGGCGGCGGACTTGAATTCGACGTCTGGGGATTGAAGGAGAACGAGGGGTCGATGTCGATGTCCGGTCTCGGTGCCCAGGGGTTTGGACCCAGTGACGGTGGTTCGACCGAAGAGGGAGGCGGAGTTCCTCTGGACCCGGTGTTTGCGGCCACAAGTACGTTGCTCAACGGTCAGCCGGCCAACAACAACTTTTTGTACGACCACAGTTTCGACGCTCGTTACGTCCAGGATGTGTGGGGAACGGGAGTCAATTACATCGCCAACGACTCTGACGTTGGTGAAGGGTTTAAGATCCTGCCGATGGTCGGGTTCCGGTATCTTGAAGTGACTGAAGGTTTGTTCCAGACAGGTGTGTTCAATGGAGGTTTTGACGGTGAAGTAGATTTTGGAGAAGACCTGAATAGCAACGGCATGATGGACGTCGGTGAAGACATAAACGGAGACGGCCTGCTGGACCTCGGCCTCGTCAGCGTTATCAATTCCCGTGTCAACAATGAGATATTTGCCCCGCAAATCGGCGTCAGGATGCAGTTGCAGCACAAGTGGTTCACCCTGGGTTTTGAACCGAAAATGGCCCTGGGTGTGAACCGTTACGAAATGGAAGTCGAAACCAACAGGTTGCGAAGTTTTGGTGATCCGCGGACTCGTGAATCAGCACGGAGTGCACGGTTTGCCCAAGTGTTTGACTTCCGATTCTCACTGAAGTTGTTTCCCAGTGACGATATTGAGTTCTTCGTGGCATACGACGTGACAGTGGCCAGCGGCGTGTCACGAGCACACGACAATGTGTATTACAACGACAACGGTCAGTCGGAGCCCCCGGCAATTGGTGTCGACCCAGGGTTTGAAACGCTCTGGTGGCAGGGTTTGACGGTGGGAGGTCAAATCTGGTTGCGGTAGCAACTAGCCGCCGGGTCGTCTCGATCCCGGCACCAATCTGATCCGTGCGAGCGAGGGATCCGTTGTTACGGATCCCTCGCTTCGTTTATGCTCCGCTGGAAACAGCTTCAGAGTGGATCTGGAGGCGATCGGATGGGCCGCGTCATAGTGACACGCGCGTGGTTGGCACGCCCTGGCGATGGTCAGGAGCCTCGGGCGGCAGGGTGTGGACGTGTTTTGTGGCGAGGAGGCCCCCTTTGCTCCTTGTTTCTTTTCCAAGTATTGCCAGGGGAGTTTTCAACATGCCTCGGTTGGGGGAGATCTGGAAGCGTTTGTCGACTTCATGGTTGACAAGGTCAAGGAATTGAAGCCCGAGGATCCGAATGAACCGTTTGTGTTGATGCCGGTTCATAAAGAGACGTGGTTGATTGCCGAGCATCGGGAACGGTTGTCGCCACGATTGTCCTTTTTGCCCTGGGCGTTTTGTTGCGGAGTGCGGTGCTGACCAGTGACAACGTCGGTGCGTGGCTGACTTGGCCGGCGACGCGTCTTTTCGGGGAACCGGCTGAGCTGGTGTCGAATGCGGGGACGATTGCAGGAGCACTGGGACTGACAGGTTTTCATGTCTTCAACGTTGGGGTGCTCTATCTGCTGTCGGCCTGGGCGTTGCGGGAACGGCCGGACGCGAAATGATTCGCAGACGACTGCGGCCACGGGTGCCGCTGTCGGGCGGGATCCCCGCTGAGAGCGGATTGACAGCCTCAACGGCAGTGGTCTATCGTCCGGGCATGAAGGTGCAACTCCGTGACCTTGCTTACGCGCTGTTTTATGCCACCGCCTGCGGAGGGTTGGTGTACTGCTGTGCGTCGTGTCTGTGGCGTATCGCAGAGGTTCCCAGCGGAAACAAGACGCTGTTTGTCGTCATGGTGTTTTTCGGCGGTTATGGTGCCTACCTGTGCGGTCAGACGTCGGTCGAGATCCTTCAGGGTGCCAGGCGAAGAGATGAAGAGGAGCCTGTTGACGGGACGACCGTTTATGCAACGGGTTCACCCGAGGTGGCTACCGCGATAGTCTCGACTGTCAGCGAAAACACATCGCCCTAAGGGCAAGTGGTGTCGCGGCCCTGTCGGCCTGTCCGCTGGTATTGCCGAGTTGCGTCCAAGAACCGTGAGAAGACGGAGGTTTGCTGGGGCGGGACTTCGGGGTGCCACTGGGTACAGACACAAACATGTCGCCGGTCATCTCCAGGGCTTCGATGAGTCCGCCATCGGACCGGGCGACCACGTTCAGTCCATCGCCGACACGATCGACCGCCTGGCCGTGAAACGAATTGACGTCGTGTGAACCGCTGCCGAGGATCGTCGCCAGCCGTGTGTCCTTCGAGACGCTCACCGAGTGGGCTGTCATACTGGAGACGCCAACTCCGTGGCGGGCTGACAATTGTGGGTCATGTCGCAGGTCCTTGAGCGATCCACCATGGATGACGTTGATCAACTGGATGCCACGGCAGATTCCCAATACAGGCATGCCACGACGGACTGCTCCCTGGTAGAGGGCCGTTTCGAAATCATCTCGTTTTCTGTCAACCAGCAGTGCCGTGCTGGTCGGCCCATCGTAGAGTCGGGGATCGACGTCGCCGCCTCCGGTCAACAACAGGCCGTCGATCCGGTCGAGGAATTCTTCAGGATCGACATCGGTCGAGCGGACCCACTCGAGCTACGGCGACCTCGTAGTTGGCCGTGCTGATCCCCAGGCGGGCGTGCCAGGCGGTGTCCAGCGAAGCACCGATTCGCGGAGCATCCATAGGGATGCCCGAACGGGTCCACGTTTTTAGTCCGAACCAGCCAAGTGCGGTGGATCCGAGCAGTCCGAAGAAGGAGATGAACCACCTACGGGTACGCGACCGGCGAGACAACGTCGGCGGGGTGTTGTCGTCGGACGGCGTTGTGTCGGGCTTTCCGGACACGGTCACGTCAGCCAGTCGGTGACCACCTGTCCCCCAACATCGGTGAGACGGAAGTCGCGACCCTGGAAACGATGAGTCAGCTTGAGATGGTCGAGTCCGAAGGAATGCAGCATCGTGGCGTGGAGGTCATTGACGTGCACCGGTTTTTCGGCAACACCCCAGCCAATGTCGTCACTGGCACCGTGGACCAGTCCCCCCTTGATGCCACCTCCGGCCATGAACATGCTGAATGAGAACGGATGGTGGTCGCGACCGGTGACATTGGGTCGTCCGCCCCGATTTTCGCCTAACGGTGTACGGCCAAATTCGGCTCCCCAGACGACCATAGTCTGGTCCAGTAAGCCACGTTGCTTGAGGTCGTTGATCAGGGCGGCGATGGGCTGGTCGACAACATGAGTGTTGTAGGACAGTTCATTGTCCAGGTTGCTGTGGTGGTCCCAGGAGGCATAGACGAGGTTGATGAATCGGACGCCACGTTCGACCAAACGACGGGCCAGCAGGCAGTTGCGGGCGAAACTCTGGTAGGTGTTGCCGGACTTGCCGCGTCCGCCCTTGCGGATTTCCTTGCGGTTGACCCCGTACATCTCGTGGGTGGCCTTTGTCTCACTCGAGAGGTCGATCAACTCGGGCGCGGCGGTTTGCATACGGTATGCGAGTTCATAACTGGCGATACGGCTGGCGATCTCGGGATCGCGTTGTTGTGCCAGTCGGCCGTCGTTGACCAGGCGGAGGACATCCAGCCCCTTGCGTTGGAGCACGGGCGGAAGTCCGCTGGGGTTGGAGAGGTTGAGGACCGGTTCTCCCGTCGTGCGAAATCGGACGCCGGCGTAGACGCTGGGCAGGAAACCACTTTGCCACAACGTGGCCCCTCCGCTGGAACCGCGACCACTGGTCAGCACCACGTAGCCGGGCAGGTCTCGTGTTTCACTTCCCAGTCCGTAGTTGATCCAGGATCCCATGGTGGGTAGGCCGAAGCTGCCACGGCCACATTGCATGAGCAACTGCCCGGGATGGTGGTTGAATTGGTCGGAATGCAATGAGCGAACCAGCAGCAAGTCGTCCGCACAGCCTCCGATGTGAGGGAGGAGGTCGGAAAACTCGGTTCCACATTCTCCGTGGGGGCGGAATGTCCGCTTGGTCCCCATCAGTCGCACCGAATCCTTCTTGATGAAAGCGAAACGAACGTCTTTGAGTTTGTCGTCGGGCATGGGTTGCCCGTGGAGTTGGTTGAGTTTGGGCTTGGGGTCGAAGAGGTCCAGGTGTGACGGGGCACCGGCCATGAAGATGAAAATGCACGCCTTGGCCCGCGGTTCGAAGTGAGTCGGCCTGGTGGACAACGGGTTGGGGTCGGCGGCCAGCAGGCCGTCCTCTGCCAACAGGGAGGCCAGGCCGGCGGACCCAAGCCCACAGGACGAACTAGTCAGGAAATCGCGGCGCGTCTGCGACAGCAACTCGTGCATGTCACGCTCTCCTCAAGTGCCTATTCACGAGTGATAAACTCATCCATGTTGAGCATGATCCGACAAGTGGCCACCCAGGCAGCCGACTCGCTGTTCGAAGTGCCCTTGGTGGCATATTTGCCGACGAGTTTATTGGCGTCCTCGGCGTGGTCCGAATACCAATCGCGTGCCGTGACGAGCAGGTCCGCGAATCCGTCGAGTTCCTGGTCGCTGGGGGAACGCGCCACACAAAGCCGAAAGCCTCGAACCAGGCGGTCCCGGTCGCTGGAGTGCTTTTCGGTGACAATCCGACGTGCCATGGCCTGCGACGATTCCACAAAAACCTCGTTGTTGAGTGTCGTCAATGCTTGAAGCGGAGTGTTGGAGGCGCGTCGTTCGACACAGGTGGTGTTGGAATCCGGACAGTCGAACGTGGTGAGATTGGGGTGAGGCGCTGTTCGCTTGAAAAACGTGTACAGGCCACGGCGAAAACGATCGGGACCCTGGCTGGCTTTCCATTTGAAATTGTTCGCATAGCTGAGTGCTGCCACGTCGGCTGGCATTGGTGGAAAGACACTGGGGCCACCGATCTTGCGAGAGATCAGGCCAGAAGCAGTCAGGCTGTTGTCCCGAATGATCTCGGCCTGCAGTCTCACCCGGTTTTGACGACTCAGCAGGAGGTTTTGTGGATCGGCCTTGGACAGGGCTGAAGTCGTTGCAGAACTTTGCTGGTAGGTCGACGACAGCACTATGGTGCGAATCAGCGCCTTGCGGCTCCACTTGAGACGACGGAATTCGGTTGCGAGCCAGTCGAGCAGTGCCGGATGAGTCGGTTTGTCGCCGCGGACACCAAAGTCGTTCACCGTGCGGACCAATCCGTTGCCGAACAGATGGCTCCAGGTGTGATTGACCGCAACTCTTGGCGAGAGGGGATTGTCATCCGACACCAACCAAAGCGCCAGATCCAACCGATCCGCAAGCTTCTTGGGATCCTTGTTGCGAGGTTGGACCGCCGGCAGGGTGCCGAGGCCAGCGGGGATGGCCGGATTGGATTTCTGTGGAGTCAGAAAATCGCCGCGATGGAACAGGAAGGTGGTTCGGGGTTTTGCGGTTCGTTGACGAATCACTCGAACGTTCATTTCAGGCCGTTTCGGAGCCTTCTTCTTCAACTCGGCCAGTTGCTTGGCCAGCGCCGCAGTGGTCTTGTCGATGGTCGCGTAGTGGTCGCCGAGCAATTTAGTCGCCGCCTTGTCATCGGGAGTTTTGGCGTAGGTCGCGAGTGCGGCCAGGATGGGCTTGGGAAGTCCCAGTCCGTTCGCGGTGCCGGTGAGTGGGACCAGCCGGAAACAACCCAGCGTGTGCTTGCCTCCGTAAGCCTGCGTCAGGGTCACACGCAGATGATGTGTTGCCTTCAATTCAACCGGAGCAGCGAAAAAGAAGGAGGCGGTGTGGGGTTTGCCCATCTGTGGAGCGATTGCCCAACCGGTCTTCGGATTTCCGTCCAGGGCGTTCTTCGCGGGGAACGTGGCCTGGGCGAAAGAGGAACTGGCTCGAGTCGGTTTCAATTCCACCGGTTTGGTGAAAGCGTCGTCGGGGGACAGTTCCACCTTGAGGCCGGTCAAAACCAGGTTGCCGTTGTCGGCACGTCCAGGCCCATTTTTTGGCAACGACTTGTCGGGGCGAAGTTCCAGACGCAGGCCGGAAAAGGTCCCGGCTTCCAGGCGGCCACCAAGCGTGTAAACGGTCGTGTCGGGGTTGGGGCCGGAGGCGAGTACGACGTTGTTCTTCTGAATCGCCAACTTGACGTTTGCCGGAGCCGTGCCCTGGAGTCCCGCCAGGGGCAGATCCCGGATCGGGTCGCCTTTTTGTTTGGCCAATGCCTTGAGTCGCCCGGCGATCCACACCTTCAACTCCGGCCCAAGCTTGGTCCGGGCCGTGGCCAAGGACTTTTCGATCGTGGCCAACTTTTGTTTGTGGGTGATCGAGGCGGTCTGGAAAGTGGCGAGGGCATCACTGGAGGTTGTCACGGTGGAATTGACTTCGTCGCCGTTGTTGTAGAAGGCGAAGAACTGGTAGTACTCACGCTGCGAGATCTGGTCGTACTTGTGCGAATGGCACCGTGCACATCCGACGGTGAGTCCGAGCCAGACCGCTCCGGTTGTCTCGACGCGATCGAAGACGGCCTCGACTCTCCATTGTTCCTTGTCGGTGCCACCTTCCGTGTTGGTGAGCGTCTGCCGATGGAACGCCGTGGCCAGAAGTTGGTCCTCGGTGGCATCGGGTAACAGGTCGCCTGCGATCTGTTCGACAGTAAATTGATCGAAGGGCATGTCCCGGTTGACGGCGTCAATGACCCAGTCACGCCAGCGCCAGGCGTTGGGGCGCGGGTTGTCTTTTTCGTATCCATCGCTGTCGGCATAACGGGCCTTGTCGAGCCAGTGACGGCCCCAGCGTTCGCCGAAATGTTTCGAGCGTAGCATTCCTTCGACAAGCCGCCGGTAGGCATCGGGAGTCTTGTCGGCGACAAACTTGTCGACATCCTCTGGAGAGGGGGGCAGCCCGAGCAGGTCGAGGCTGAGACGTCGGATCAGCGTGTATCGGTCGGCAGTCGGTGAGAGGGCCAGGCCTCGGGACGCCAGCCGAGCGAGGACAAAGGCATCGATGGGATTCCGGGCCGCGGCGGCAAGAGCTGGGGGCAATTTCGGGGCGTTGGGCCGTTTCAACGGGGCGTACGCCCAGTGTGTCTTGACGGGGCCTCCAATCCTGAGTCCCTTGGGCCAGGTGGCTCCCTGGTCAATCCAGGCACGCAACAGCCCGACCTGTTTCTTGGGCAGCAGGTCTCCCTTGGGAGGCATGGTGATGTCGGGGTCGAGTCCGCCGACATAGCGAATCAGCAGGCTGGTGGCGCTCTCGCCGACTTCAAAAGCCACGCCACGATCACCTCCGGCGAGCGTGGCGTCGTGTGTGTCGACGCGAAATCCCGACTCCTGCTTCTTGGTTCCGTGACAGCTGATACAGTGTTTCACCAGGAGTGGCTTGATGTCCTTGGTGAAATCGACCTTTCGTTTGGCCGGTGGTGGCAATGGATCGTCTTCGGCCGGGGGCTGGGCGGCGAAACCGTGAACGCCAACCGCGATGAGAGCCGTTGGGATCAGGAGGGCGAGTGAAAGGCCGCGCATCACGGGAAACTCCGGTCGAGACAGTGCTGGCGGCCGGGCGGGGTCCGAAGGGTCCGGAAGGGGCCGTCGTGAGTTCGGAGGATAGTCAATCACGTGGCTGCAGACGTGTCAAGAACGTCCGGTGGACAGCGGCCGTGGAGCCTTTAACGACCGAAACCTGCCCAGGACAGGGCAGGTTTCGATACGTCACCGTGAGTCTCGGGTGTCGGCTTGTCTAGCGAGAAGCCGACGTGGACTGGAAGGTGCGGACACCGCGAGCGGGCCGTGTTGGCTCGGTCTCGGCCTTGTTCTTGGTGTTTCGCTGTCGTTCGGCTCCACGAGCCTTGGCGAAAGCGACCACCTGGCGGGCACTGATCAAGTGTTGCAGGTGGAAGAACGGTGGTTGGTAACCTCCACCAAGCCGGGTGCGACGCTTGGCTGCCAATGCCTGCCAGGGCATCCGGTTGTTGATGTTCCAGGCTGCAGCCTGCGCCACCGGCGTGGCCAGGCGACCTCGTGCGACCAGACGCAGCAGCTCGTGCAGTCCGGCGTCTTTGGAATACTCCTCGACGGGGACCAGCTTGTATCGCATTCGCGAGGTGGGCTCGCGTTTTCCGTGTTCCAGGCAGACACCACGGTAGGGGAGTCGGACAACCTTCTGGGGGGGGATTGAAAACATTCCCATTCCACCTCCGCCGCCACCCATGCCACCGCCGCCGCCACCCATTCCACCGCCGCCGCCACCCATGCCGCCGCCGGAGGATTGGCCGCCACCGCCACCACCGCCGCCTTGTTGTCCACCACCGCCACCGCCGCCTGGCATACCCATGCCCATGCCCATGCCTCCCTGTTTGAGGACCTGGACACCAACCACGGCGTCTGGCAGCTTGACCGTCAGTGGCTTGTCGGTCTTGTTTTCGATCAGCACATTGCCTTCTCGCGAGTTCTTCAGGATCAGGCGGGCTGTAATCGACCCGTCCTTGATACCCTTGAACAGTTCGACCTGCTTGGCCGCAGGGTCGAACTTCGGCTTGGTGATTGCCCGAACGCGCCGTGTCCGGGCGGCCGCCGGCAAGGCCGAAGAGACAAAGAATGTGGCCACGAGGGCCGGTACGGCGATCGTAAGAATACGCTTGGTGGTCATTCGAGACACCATGGGTCGACTCCTGGGACAAGGCCCGTGTGTTTTTTCAATGGTATCCCATGATTTCGCGGCGCGCCAACAAAAAATGGGGACGACACCGGAATCGTGGACCACGGGACCTGCAATTGTGGACCGGTACTGCGGGTTGTGCGGCCTGTGTCAGATACTCCGTCCGACCGCCGTCGCAACGGCGCGGCAGCGGTTCATGGTGTCGCTGAACTGCTCGGGAGTCAGGGACTGAGCACCGTCGCTGAGAGCCTCGGATGGGTTGGGGTGCACCTCGATAATC
>CAWVUS010000083.1:0-17559 GCA_963933195.1 uncultured Planctomycetaceae bacterium | reverse complement strand
ACTTGGCCTTCCAGTCGATCAGCTTCGCACCGATCTTCATCTCCTCGGCGTAGACGTCCGGCTTCTTCGTCTTGTCGAGGTTCTTCAGGAAGATGTCGTAGCTGTTGGCTCCCATCTTGGCCGCCAGGTCATCGATGACCGTGTCGGTGACCGCACACAACTGCGGATGCGGGGGGGCTCGCCAAGCCCGGTTGGGGCCGGTATTGGTTGAGATTCCCGTCGCTTTGCGGTTGCGGTTGGGAATGCCGTCAAAGCAATACGGCAGTTGTCCCAGCGCGATCGTGCTGCCGGCGATTCCGCTGGTGCCCCAGTGATGGCTGTCCCAGACGGTGATGTTGCCCTCGGCATCGGCCGCGATTGTGACCTTGGCGAACCCACTCGGTCGGGTCCCCCCGATCTTCAACTCCGTTGCCCGATCGAGCATCAGGCGGACCGGTTTGCCGGCTTTCTTGGAGAGCTGTGCACAGGCCAGGCCCCATTCATCGGCAGCGAACTTCGAACCGAACCCGCCACCAATGTAGTTGCAGGTGATCGAGACGTTGCTGGCGTCCAGTCCCAGTGGCCCGGCGAACTGGCCGCCGGTGCCCGAGACGTTCTGGGTCGAAAGGTGGACATTCAGCTTGTCCTCACCATCCCATTCGCAGTGTGAACCGTGCGATTCCAGGCACATGTGCGAGATGGTGGCGATTCCGTAGTAGCCCTGGTGGACGTACTTGGCCGCTTTCAGAGCCGCATCGACTTCGCCCTTCTGGTTGTCACCCAGGGGCTTGGTCCGCATGGCCTTGGTGGCACCGGCGAGATCCTCCTCGTCAACCCAGTGCGGCTTGGTTTCGTAGGTGACCTTGATGGCTCGCACGCCATCTTCGGCCTGTTCGGGCGTGTCGGCAGCCACGGCGGCCACGATTGTCCCGTCCCAGCGGACTTCCTTGCCGGGACCGTTGAAGACGTGCACGGCGCGGACGCCGGGAGTCTTCTCGGCGTCCGCCGTGTCGACTGTCTTCACGACCGCGGCACCGCCCTTGAACGTCAAAAGCCGGGCATACAGGGTGCCGGCGGTGTTGATGTCCGCAGCGTACTTGGCGTGGCCGGAGGCCTTTTCAATGCCATCGATCCGCGTGATATCACTCCCGATCAGGGAGTTGTCCTTGCGGGCTTTCCAGGCAACTTTGCGTTCTGCCATGGCTCACTTGCCTCCCTTCGAGATCTCCAGGGCACATGCTGTGATGCCCTGGTAGGTGCCACAGCGGCAGATATTGCCGCCCAGGCCCTTCTGGATGTCTCCGAGAGACGCCTTGGGGTTCTTGTCCAGGAAGACCCGTGTGGCGACCACGAAGCCCGGTGTACAAAAGCCGCACTGCATGGCATCGTGTTTGACGAAGCCCGAGACGACCTCGTCAACCTTGTTGCCCTGCCGCAGAGATTCGACAGTGCGAATCTTCTTGCCCTCGCATTCGATTGCCAAGCGGCTACCGGCGAGCACGGCCTTGCCGTCGATCATCACTGTGTCGGCGCCGTCGGCGGACCGTTCGTCCACCTCTTTGCAGCCGGTCAGGTTCAAAGTGTTCCGCAGGACGTGCAGCAGGGTGACCCGCGGCTCGACCTTGACGGTGTGATTCTTGCCGTTGACATTCAGTGTCACGTTTTGTGCGGTCGCCGCGAAGACGTTGGTCTTCAGGTTGGCGGCCGCCGCTTCCTCGGGGCCCTGCGTGGCAACCGCCGTGGCGGTCGCGGCAGCAGCTGAACCCTTCAGAAAATCACGACGACTGAAGTCTGGCCCGTTGCGTTTTTGATCGTTTCGGTCCTGCATGGACTTCACTCTCCTCAACAGTTGCCAAACACGGACTCGCCTCCCGAGTCTGCGGTTAATGCACGCATCCTACCGATGGCGATACGGGTTCTCAAACGTGTGGGGCGAAAAAAGACCGGGAAACTTCACAACGGCTTTGTTGAGATGGGGCCAGGAGGTCGAGACGGACACGACCTGGCCATGCCGGTGGCTCGATCAGAGGGCATCCGATTCGAGTTGGTCGTCGCGGACGTCGCTGACAAACATGCAGCCGGGTGCATGGGTGATCGCGAAGGGAACTCGTGCGGATTCCAGCACCGCCTGGGGCGTGACTCCACAGGCCCAGAACACCGGCAGTTCATCGTCTCCGACAGGGACCGCGTCGCCGAAGTCCGGGTGCGCGAGGTCGTCAATCCCCAGGAGTTCCGGCAGGCCCACGTGGATGGGTGATCCGTGGACCTGGGGAAACTGCGAGGTGACTTCCACGGCTCGCACCACGTCGGCCGGGCTGTAGGGTCTCATTGACACCACCAGTTCTCCGGCGAAGGGCCCCACCGGTTCACACTCGATCGACGTGCGAAACATGGGCACGTTGGTGCCACGGGCCTGGTGACGCACCTCCAGCCCCTCCCGGATCAATGCGGCCTCGAAGGTGAACGAACATCCGATCAGGAACCCGACCAGGTCGTCTCGCCAGAGTGCCAGGACGTCTGTTGGTTCATCGACAGCCTCGCCTTGCTCCCAGACCCGGTAACGGGGAACGTCGGTGCGGATGTCGGCCAACGGGGCAATCCGGGACGGGGTCGGGATGCCCTGTTCGGTCACCTCAAGCAGCGGGCAGGGCTTGGGGTTTCGGAGACAGAACGAATGGAAGTCGGCGGCGTACTCGGTTGGCAGGATCACCAGGTTGGCCTGGGCGTATCCGGGAGCCAGTCCTGCGGTGTGGCCAGTCCAACTGCCATCGCGACAAGCTCGTCGGACGTCCTTGGGGGTGTTGGGGACAGGGCCAGGCTCGGTGTGCATGGTGCCAGTCTAGCGGCGAGACAAGCCAACTGGCGAGCGTGGCGCTTCCGGCGAAGCCATTGTCGGTCTAGGATGTGCCCGATGAGCGGCGATCAACGAACCGAACAGTTGAGTCGAGATACGGAAAGAGAGGGCTGGTGATGGACGGACAATTCCCTCGCACCGGACGAGTCGAATGGATCGGTGGTGCGGATCAGCCAACGCGGGACGTCGTGGCCGGCCAGGAGTGTCGGCTGGAGCCTGGTAATGGAATCGACGGCGAGCACCACGCCGCCTCCGGCGAGACCGATCGTGAGGTGACACTGATCCAGCACGAGCACCTGGCGACCGTGGCGGCACTGCTGGGCCGCGATTCCATTGACCCGGCATTGCTGCGTCGCAACATCGTTGTCAGCGGTATCAACCTGCTGGCATTGCAGGATCGGACGTTCCAACTGGGAGAGACGGTGCTCGAGGGCACTGGCCCGTGCGAGCCGTGCGAGCGAATGGAATTGAACCTCGGGGCCGGTGGCTACAACGCCATGAACGGCCACGGCGGCATCTGCGCCAAGGTGGTCGCCGGTGGCGTCGTCCGCATTGGCGACGTGGTCAACGCGGCGACTCGATGACCCGTCCCGATTCGATCTTCACCTCTTCCAGCGGTCGATCTTGCCCATCGGTCGCGAGCCGCCCTATCGTCAGCAGCGTTTCGAGACTCTGATCATCGGCCGTCTTGCCGAAGGCGGTGTACTGGCGGTCCAGGTGAGGGACACGGTCCAGGCAGAGGAACACCTGGCTGCCGGCGGAGTTGGGGTCGCTGGTGCGAGCCATCGACAAGACTCCGGCTTCGTGAAGCCGGTCGTTGAATTCGGCGTCGATCGTGTATCCCGGTCCCCCGGTTCCGGTGCCCTGCGGACAGCCCACCTGGGCGACAAAGCCGGCGATCACTCGATGAAAGACGATGCCGTCGTAGTAGCCGATCTTGGCCAAACCGATCAGGTTGCGACAGTGGCCGGGAGCGATGTCCGCCCAGAGGTCGAGCGTGATTGATCCCAGGGATGTCTGGAGTTCAACCTGGTAATCGGTCGTTTCGAAATCGACGCCTTCCAGCGCCTGGTCCACTTCGCCGCGGCGGTTGTCGGTCATCTGGTGCTCGCTAGCTGCGTGATGAGTCGGGGGACGGGGGTCAACGAGGCGTATGGTAGGGGGCTGCCGGGCGGCTTGCCAGTCACGTCACCGGTTCCCGGTGTCCGAGTCATCGGACAGGCCAACACCACCGCCACCGGGGGTCCGGATCGTCAGCACATCTCCGGTGTTGACGTCGAGTTGGACCTTGCCACCGAGGTCCTGCTGGTCGGATTTGCCAAAGGGCTGAAGCAGGTTCTGTCCGAGTTGGCCCGGTTGGCCACCGTCGAGACCGAAGGGGGCCGCGGGGCCGCGTCGTTCCGAAAGGATCGAGACTGACAGCGGACGCAGAAACTCGATGCGACGGACGATGCCGTTGCCGCCGGGAAAACGACCAGTGCCGCCGGACCCGGTCCGGATCGAGAACTCGTGCACCCGCACCGGGTACCTTCGTTCGATCACCTCGACATCAGTCAACCTCGTGTTGGTCATGTGGGTGTGGACCGCGTCGGTTCCGGCCGCGGCAGGTGTCGCACCCGATCCCCCGCAAATCGTCTCGTAGTATCCGAATGTCTCGTCACCGAATGTCAGGTTGTTCATCGTTCCCTGGCTGGCAGCAGCCACGCCCAGGGCGCCCAGTAGTGTGTCGACCACCCGTTGGCTGGTTTCGACATTCCCACCGACCACCGCTGCGCTCCGCGCGGGGTCCTCGTGTTCGGGTGGGTTCAGCAGGCACTCGGGCAGGTGGATCGTGACCGGTTCCAGCACGCCGCTGTTGAGCGGAATGTCCTCGTTGATGAGGCAGCGAAAGACATACAGGCAGGCGGCCGTGACGATGGCACGGTTGGCGTTGAGATTGGAGTCCATCACGGGGCCGGTGCCCGAGAAGTCGACCTCGGCAGTTTCTCCGGCGATAGTGATCGACACCGTGATTGGTGATCCGTTGTCGAGATGGTCGGTGCGGTTGTAATTCCCGTCGGGGATTTCTCCCAGGGCCAGCCGCATTTTCTCGGATGCCGCCTGCTGGATATGCCCCATGTAGGCCGCAACGACTTCCAGCGAGTACCGTTGGACCAACAGGCCGAGTTGGACGACTCCACTGTTGTTGGCTGCCACTTGAGCCGAGACGTCGGCGAGATTTTCCGGCACGTTGCGGCTGGGATGAGGTCCCGATGCGAGCAGTTCCCGAAGCGCGTCTTCCCGGGACGCCCCCTGGTCGACCAGCCGGAAATTCCGGATCAGCACTCCCTCGTCTCCGAGACTCCTGGAGAATGGCGGCATGCTGCCGGGTACGATGCCACCAATCTCCGCGTGATGAGCCCGGCTGGCGGTGAAAAACAGGAGCCGTCCATCCTCGTGGTGATGAACCGGTGTGACGACGGTGACATCCGGGAGATGAGACCCGCCCCGGTAGGGATCGTTGGTGACGAACACGTCGCCGGGCGACATGTCCGGATTGTCCGACAGGATCCGCTTGACGGTTTCGCCCATCGCCCCGAGGTGCACTGGGATATGAGGAGCGTTGACGACCAGGTCGCCGGTGGCCGAGAAGATGGCACAGCTGAAGTCGAGTCGTTCCTTGACGTTGGTTGAGAAGCTGGTTTTTTGGAGTGTCAGCCCCATCTGTTCAGCGATCGACGCGAAGAGATTGTTGAAGATCTCCAGCATCACCGGGTCGGCCTCGGTCGAGACGTCAGCAATCCCCTGGTCCCGGGAATCCTGCTGAATCAGCACCTCGTTGCGTTCGGTGATCCTGGCCGTGTAACCCGGTTCGATGACGACCGTCGATGTGGATTCGCAGACGATGGCTGGCCCGGTGAATTGGTCTCCCGGGTGGAGTTCCTCTCGAAGGAAGACGTTGGTGTCCTGGGAATTCGCGTCAAAGACAACCGCCTGGGTCTGGGTGGGGACCGGTGTCCGGGAAACGGGAGATGTCGTCGCCAGCGGTGGATCGGCCGTGGTGCCAATAACCTCCACCCGGGCCGCGGTGATCTCCAACGGGCGTCCATCGTGGGTGTAACCGTAGAGCTGCTGGTGAAGTTCGTGGTAACTGGCGGCGTAGTCACCAGTCTCGGGGCAGGGGACGGGAATCGCCGCCTCGACACCCTGGTAGCGGATTTCCAGGGTTCGCCGTGGCTTGCCGATCCGATCATCAGGGATTCCCTCGTCCTGCACCTCCCGTGTGGCCTCGTTCTCCAGTTCCAGGAAGACGCTCTCGAGAGCTTCGATTGTCTGTGGATCGTAGGGCCGCAACACGCTGTGCTGGGCGAATCGCCGGACATCGGCCAGGCCCATGCCGTAGGCACTGAGGATTCCGGCGTAGGGGTGGACCAGGACGTCTCGAACGCCCAGTTCCTTGGCAATGGCACAGGCGTGCTGGGCGCCGGCACCACCAAATGTCACCAGCACGTAGTCGGACGGGTCGTAACCTCGAGCGACGGAGATGTTGCGGATGGCGCGAACCATGTTGGCGATCGCGATCTGGAGAAATCCCTCAGCGAGTTCGGTGGGCGTGTAGCGGCGGCCCATTGGCGATTCGGCAATGCGGTCGCAGAGTGATTCCAGGCGGGAGGTGACAGCCCGCGTGTCCAGGGGGAACGGAAATCTGTCAGGGAGGATTCGTCCGAGATGGACGTTGAGGTCGGTGACCGTCAACGGGCCGCCGCGACCGTAACAGGCCGGGCCAGGGTCGGCACCGGCACTGGCCGGGCCGACGGCGAGCTTGACACCGTCGAAATCACAGACGCTCCCACCGCCGGCAGCGACCGTTTCGATTGCCAACATCGGTGAGACGATGCGGACTCCCGCCTTGGTGGTTTCGAACTCGCGTTCGTAGCTGCCATCGTACCGGGAGACGTCCGTGCTGGTGCCCCCCATGTCGAATCCGATGGAACGATCAAAGCCGGCTTGTTCGGCGACTCGAGAAAAACCGATCACGCCTCCGGCGGGTCCCGAGAGAATGCTGTCCTTGCCGACGAAGCGGTCGGCGTCGACCAGGCCTCCAGCTGAGGTCATGATCTTCAGGGAACTTGTCCCGAGCGAATTCCGAAGCCGGCTGACGTACTGGCGGAGGATTGGGTTCAGGTAGGCGTCAACCAGCGTCGTGTCGGTGCGGCTGACGATCTTGATCAATGGCGAGAGACGACTGGAACGACTGATCTCGGTGAATCCGGCTGTCCGAGCCGTCTGCTCGACCTGTTCCTCGTGGCTGCTGTTGGAGAAAGAGTGCAGCAGGCAGATGGCGACCGACTCGATTCCGTCGCTGTGGGCCTGGGCGAGGGCTTCCTGGACCGGTTCCAGTTCAGGAGGTTGCAGCACCTGGCCGTCGGCGTCGATCCGTTCGTCGACTTCGATGACTCGTTCGAAGAGCGGCTGGGGTTTGCGAATGGTGAGGTCGAAGAGCCGGGGCCGATCCTGGTTGCCGATCAACGGCACGTCGGCAAATCCGCGAGTCGTGACCAGTGCCGTTCGTGCTCCCTCGCGAGTCAGCAGGGCGTTGGTCCCACGGGTGGTGCCCAGCCGTACCGAAACGTCCGGAATCGGCTCATCCAGTCGCAAACCCAGGATGAGGCGGATCACCAGGATCGGGGCTTCCTCGGGGGAAACCAGCTCATAGGACATTCCGGGTTCGATCGAGTCGGACAGGACCTGGTTGAGCGCGAGGCGGCCGGTGTTCGTGTCGAAATCGGTGACGGTTGCTTCGAGCAATGGTTGGCCGGCCGAGTCGAGGCAACGCAGGGGGTAGCCGATCCAGAAACCGGGAGGATCACCGATCCTCGCCGGATCGACAATCCGATCGGTACCGGTGACGTCGCCGACCTGGCCCTTGGTGACTGCTGAACTGAGCACCTTGCGCGGGACAAGGTCGTTCGCGGGCGAACAGGCCATACAATCGGTGAACGTGCCACCGACATCGATCCAAAATTCCCACAGCTTCATGGACTCCCTATTTACCGATCCAGTGGTGGGCACGGCAAGCCGTCGACCCAAGGTTGCTCGACTGTGACGTCACCGACATCATGTGCGAGGCCAGAATTTCGTAGGTGTCGCGGAGAGGGATGTATGAGTACGGAACGACTGGGTGAGGCCATCCGGAGGCTGCAAGAGGTCGCTGAGTTTGGACAGCGGGCTCAGAACGTCGAATTGCCAGGACGGTTTTCTACGCTGGTGGACGTTGTCGCCGGTTCGGCAAAACGCAAGCCCGCTCCCGAAGGAGCGATCGCACTCGATCGAGCCGAGGAACTGGTCGACCTGCCCCTCGAGGTCCTGCAAGAGACGTTGAAGAAGACGGGGCGAGATTCGAGACGTGCAGCGGCGTTGCTGGGACTGGCCGCATGGTGGCCGGGAGACGACCCCGAGGAGGCCTGGCGAGAGGATCATCAACGACGACGTGAGGAACTGACCGCCATCCGAGGCATCGGTCACGAGTTGGTCGATCGGATCCTGCTGGTGGTCCTCGAAGTTCCCACGATGCCACTGTCGCGCTCCGCGCTCCGAGTTGGCTGCCGTCACGGCTGGAGCGGGCTGGAATCAGAATATGACGAGTGGCAACACCTGTTTGGGCACTCGTCGCAATTGACCGGTATTCCACTGCGACAGATTGACCTCCTGATCAATTGGATTGGCCAATCGCACTGCGGGCCGAAGCCCAAGTGTGAGGGGTGTCCCCTGGAGTCGCTGCTTCCTGATGGTGGACCTTACGAGCCGGAATAGCCATTCCTCGGCATATAAAAACGTCATAACATAATTGTTATCAGTCACTTGTGTCGTTTTGTTGTTGATTCCTCCTGACCCGTATTATCGGAATCAACGTATGTATCTTGCCCGGTTCTCCTGTTCGCCCGACTCTTTTCATTTTACCTGATCGGTTTCATGGCCCATAAATTAGCTGCGGCTCTGAGTTATCCGTGCCGCGTGTTCTGATTGTCTCGAAGACGTAACCGGCCCATTGGGTCGTGGAGACGGGCGATGTCGAAAAGTGAAGAAAAACGCTGGGACCTGGTGGTCATTGGTGGTGATGGGCCTGGTAACGACGTGGCCCAAGAAGCGGCTGCTCGGGGAGCCCGGGTGGTGCTGGTCATGCCTGGAGTGGGGCACGGCGACCCGGTGGGCAACGACCAGGTCCGCGTGTTGACAGGGATGCCACGCCTGGTGGGTGCCGGCGAACTCGAGATCGTATCGGCGAGTGAATCGTATGCGGTGTCGGCCGAGACCGTGGTGATTGGAACCGGTAGTCGTCCGTGGATTCCGTCGTCATTTGCGGTGGATCATGACCGTGTGCTGGATGCAGATTCTTTCGAGCGTGCTGCGGGAACCAACCGCGTTGCGGTGGTGGGAGCTGGTCGTGACGGTCTCCGAGCGGCGACGCTCCTGGCGACAACCGGTGTGGAAGTGACGCTCTTTGACCGCCGTCACCGCCTGTTGGAAGAGTGTGATTCGGAGATGGTGGACCTGGTGGTCGAGGATATTGGTCGATCGGGAATTCGGATGCGGCTCGGAGAGGATGTGCTGGAGGTGGGGCCGACCGTTGATGGAGCGGTGGTGGTGCCGATCGAGGGAGATGTCGAGCGATTTGACCGCGTCGTCGTGGCGGTCGGACGGGTTGGCAACACGGATGCACTCGGCCTGGAGCGGGTTGGCTTGGAAACCGACGAGCGAGGCCGGTTGTGGTGTGACGAGAGATTCAATACATGGGCTGAGGGTGTGTGTGCCGTCGGGTCCGTTATCGGTCATCCGGATTGGCTGAGAAATTCTCTGGATCAGGGCAAACGCCTGGCCGTTGACGTGCTGTTCTCGGGGAATTTCGAGCGAGGTCCTGCGGCGGCGGTGACGTCCAGTGGCACACGTCCCGAGATTCTTCAAGCGGGGCGGACAACCGAAGAATTGATGGCCGAGGGTGTCGATTATGAATCGGGCCGTGCCGGGTTTGTCGACGGGGCGGTCAACTCGCTGAAGCTCCTCTGGACTCGTCGCAGTGGTCGTGTCCTGGGAGCTCACGCGACCGGTCCGGACGTGGCCACGTCGATTGGTCGAGTGGCTGCGGGGATGCGGCGTCGCCTGACAGTTGACCGGTTGCTGTCCTCGTGCGGTGATGATCGGTTTCTACGCGAGGCGGCGACGGCGACGGGTCTTTTGACAACCTCCGGTGCTCTTCCTGTGAATGCCGTGGCGCCGCCAACTCCGATCGAGGGGCCAGCCTGGCGGATCGACGCGGTGTGAGGCGGCTGGCTTCACCGTCGATCGTCACTTGGCGGCTCTGGTCAGCACCTGTTGAAAGTCGTCGGGAAGCGGTGCCTCGATTGTCAGCGGTTGCCCGGTGATCGGGTGATCGAAGGACAGCGACCGCGCGTGCAGGGCGTGACGTGGGATGCTCGGCCAGGGAGGGTTGGCTGGGGGCGTGACCAGTGGACGGCCTTCCCGGTCACAGCGAATTTCTCCATGAGGACCGTAGAACGGTTCTCCGAGAAGTGGGTGGCCGATTGATGCGAGGTGAACCCGGATCTGGTGCAATCTCCCGGTCAGCGGTCGAGCTTCAACGAGCGAGCATCCGACAAGTTTTTCGAGCACGGTGAAATCGGTTCGAGCCGATTTCGGTGCAATCGCGTCTGGTTCGGCCGAGACCAGACTGGAGTCCGGGGCGGTGGTACCGCCCAGAGGAGAGTCGATGGTCCCGGATTCCGGTCGGGGGCAGCCCTCGACAATGGCCAGGTAGGTCTTCTGGACTTCCCGGTCCTGGAAACTGATCGAGAGTTGACGGTGTGAGAGGTGATCCCGGGTGCTGATGAGCACGCCGGACGTGTTTTTGTCGAGCCGATGGACGATGCCAGGTCGCAGCAGCCCGATCGCCGGTGCCGACTGGTCCAGGTACCACTGGAGTCCGTTGACCAGCGTGTCGGCCGTGTCGTACTTGGCCGGATGCATGATCAATCCGGCCGGCTTGTTGATCGCCACAAGCCATTCGTCTTCATAAATCACCTCCAGTGGCATCGGTGTGGCCCGTAGCAGTTTGTCGGGAGGTTCAAGCAGACGGACGGCAATCCGCTGCCCGGGATAGACTCGCTGAGTTGGAGATGCGACCTGGCCATCGATACAGACCGCAGCGGCTCGCAACAGGCGGTGGATGCGGAATCTCGTGTGGTTTCTCAGTTGTCGACCGACGACGGCATCGATCCGTCGGCCGCCCAGGTAATCGGCAACAGAGAAATGGACTTCCGGTGGACCGGAGGTCGCCGGTGGGTTTGGGTTCGACATCGAGAATCGCACCGGGCACAATGACGCGGACGTCCGATCATAACCAGCTCGTGAGGTTGCGTCTTCTGGTTGGAAGGCCGGCGACGACCGTGTTTCGGAGTAACACCGGGGAACAGGGAGAAAGATGATGTCGGAATTGAATCGCAGAGGGTTTCTGGCAGGGGCTGCGGCAGGGGTTGCGACCATCAGTTCGACTCGGCTTCAGGCCCAGTCGAAGAAGGCGGGAGCGAACGAGCGCGTGCGGGTTGGCGTCATCGGGGCCGGTGGACGGGCGTTGTCGTTGAACCGGTCGTTTGCAGAAAATGCCAATGCAGAAATCGTGACCATCGCCGACCTCGATCCTCGCCGACTGCCTCGGGCTGTGGAAGAGGTCTACCGTCGCCAGGGCACCAAGCCGAAGACGACCAACGACTTTCGACACCTGATCGACGACAACTCGCTGGATGCCATCGTCGTGGGGACCCCCGATCACTGGCACGCGATCCCCTCGATCATGGCGATGATCGCCGGAAAGGACGTCTACGTCGAGAAACCCGACAGCCACAACATTGTCGAAGGCATGCGGATGGTGGCGGCGCTGAAGAAACACAAGCGGGTCTGCCAGATGGGATCTCAGCATCGGTCGACCAAGCGGATGCAGACAGCGCTGGAGTACATCAAGACGGGCGCACTGGGGCGTTGCCTGGTGGCCAAGGCCTGGGAAAGCTCTCGCCAGGGCGCCATCGGATTCCCCAAGGACGGCGTGGCACCAGCGGGTGTCAACTATGACATGTGGTGCGGTGCGGCACCCAAGCGTCCGTTCAACGTCAACCGGTTTCATGGTCGCTGGAGATGGTTCTTCGACTACGGAACCGGCGACCTGGGCAACGACGGCGTGCACCGTCTCGACATGGCTGTCGCCGGTCTCCAGGCGGCGATCGAGGCTCAGAAGGAGGATCCGCTGGGGTTGCCGACAGGAATCTCGGCCAGTGGCGGCAAGTGGTACTTCGATGATTGCCAGGAATTTGCCGACACGTTGCAGGTCAACTACGAGTACTCGGGACGTCATCCGCGGATTCTGACCTACGAGATGCGTGTGTGGTGCCCCTATCAGTACCTCGGCGAGTCGGAGGGTTCGGCCGTATTCGGCGAGAACGGATACATCGTGTTGGGGAACCGACGCTGGCGGGCCTACGATCGCAGCGGCCAGGTGGCCGCCGGCGAAGGGGACAGCCACGAGAAGCCGCACGTGCAGAACTTCATCGACTGCATCAAGAGCCGCAAGAGGCCCTATTGTGACCTTGAGACGATCGGACATCCTGCCAGCGTGCTGTGCCACTCGGGGAATATTTCAGCCCGACTGGGACGCAAGCTGGTCCTGGACACGAAGACCGAGACCTTTGTTGGTGACAAGGAGGCCAACGCGTTGCGTGGCCGACCCGAGTGGCGCAAGCCATGGACATTGCCAGAGGTCTAGTCGCGAACGGTGTGGCCACGTGTCGCGGCGATTGGCCGCGAGATGGGCGACCGTGTCAGTCCCCGGCGAGTTGGCGAAGCACGGTGTGCAGGATACCGCCGTTGCGGTAGTAGTCGATTTCGACCGGCGTGTCGATGCGGCAGGTGACCACGAAGTGCACGACCGAACCGTCCTCGCGGGTGGCGGTCACTTCGATGGCCTGCCGAGGCTTGAGATCATCGTCGAGCGTGATGTCGTAGGTTTCTGATCCGTCCAGGTCGAGAGAATCTCGGCTTTCACCATCGCGGAATTGAAGTGGCAGCACGCCCATTCCGACAAGATTGGAACGGTGAATCCGTTCGTAGCTGGTGGCGATGACCGCCCGGATTCCCAGCAGGTAAGTCCCCTTGGCCGCCCAGTCGCGTGACGAGCCGGTGCCGTATTCAGAGCCGGCCAATACGACCAGTGGCGTGCCGTCGGCCTGGTACTTGTTGGCCGCATCGTAGATTGACATCTGCTCACCGGTGGGCAGGTGCGTGGTGACTCCTCCCTCGGTTCCCGGGGCCATGAGATTGCGAAGCCGGATATTGGCGAACGTCCCCCGTGTCATCACCCGGTCATTGCCCCGGCGGCTGCCGTAGCTGTTGAATTCCACTGGGGAGACACCATTGTCCTGCAGGAACAGCCCGGCCGGCGAATCGGCATTGATGGAACCGGCCGGGGAAATGTGGTCGGTGGTGACGCTGTCGTTGACGCTGACGAGAACCCGGGCGCCAGAGATCGCCGCGATTGGCGGTGGTTCCGAAGGCATCTCGACGAAGAACGGCGGCTCCTGCACGTAGGTGCTCTGTTCATCCCAGTCAAAGACATTTCCTTCGGCTCCGGCGATGGCCTGCCATTGCGGAGGTCCATCGGCGGCCGCGCCGTACTGTTCGATGTACATTTCCGGTGACATCGAACTGGAAACCGCATCGGCGACCTCCTGTTGGGATGGCCAGATGTCTGAGAGCATCACTGGCTGGCCCTCGGTGTCATGTCCCAGGGGGTCAGTGGCGAGATCGATGTCTGTGGTGCCGGCCAGCGCGTAGGCGACGACCAGTGGAGGGCTGGCCAGGTAGTTGGCTTTCACCCACGGGCTGATTCGTCCCTCGAAGTTGCGGTTGCCCGAGAGCACTGCCGCGGCGACCAGGTCGGCTGACGTGATGGCATCGGAAATTGATTCGGGGATCGGACCACTGTTGCCGATGCAGGTGGTGCAGCCGTAGCCAACGGTGTGAAAGCCGAGTTGTTCGAGGGGTTTGGTGAGTTCGGCTCGATTGAGGTAGTCGGTCACGACCCGGCTGCCGGGCGCGAGGCTGGTCTTGACCCACGGTTGGCGGGTCAGGCCACGGGCGACAGCGTTTTGGGCCAGGAGCCCCGCCGCGATCATCACGCTGGGATTGCTCGTGTTGGTGCAACTGGTGATCGCGGCAATCACCACGGCCCCGTCGGTGATCGAGGAAGTGTCCTCGTCGAGACTGACGGTGACGGCCGGTGACGGTTCGGATTTCTCGAACGTCTCGGCCAGATCCTTGTGCCACTGTGCCTGCATGGAATCCAGGGTGATCCGGTCCTGGGGCCGCTTGGGGCCGGCCAGGGATGGGACCACAGTACTCATGTCGAGTGCGAGGGTGCTGCTGAAGCGTGGTGTGGGCGACTCGGGAGTACGAAACAGTCCCTGCTCCTTGGTGTAGCGCTCGACCAGGTCGATCGTCTCGTTCGGGCGTCCGGTCCGTTGCAGGTACCGCAACGTCTCCCCATCGACGGGAAAGAAGCCCATGGTTGCTCCGTACTCTGGAGCCATGTTGGCCAGGGTGGCACGGTCGGCCAGTGAGATCGCATCGAGTCCCTCGCCATGGAACTCGACGAATTTCCCGACCACGCCATGTGCTCGCAGCATCTGCGTCACCGTCAGGACCAGATCGGTCGCGGTGGATCCTTCGGGCAGCTGTCCGGAGAGTTCGAACCCGACCACCTCGGGTGTGAGCATGTAGATCGGCTGGCCGAGCATCACCGCTTCGGCTTCGATACCGCCCACGCCCCAGCCGACAACTCCCAGTCCGTTGATCATCGTGGTGTGGCTGTCGGTTCCGACCAGGCTGTCGGGGTAGGCCACGCCGTCTTCGACCATCACGACTCGCGCGAGATACTCGAGGTTGACCTGATGGACGATTCCGGTGGCCGGTGGGATCACCCGGAAGTTGTCGAAGGCCTGCTGGCCCCAGCGGAGGAATCCATAACGTTCCTCGTTGCGTTGGAATTCTCGGTCGACGTTGTGAGAGAGGGCGTCGATTGAGGCGAAACGATCCACCTGGACCGAGTGGTCCACGACCAGGTCACAAGGGACCAGCGGATTGATCTTGCTGGGGTCACCTCCCAGACGGACCATCGCCGAGCGGAGTGCGGCGAGGTCGACGACGGCCGGCACGCCGGTGAAGTCCTGCAGCACCACGCGACCCGGCTTGAACGGGATTTCTGCCGGATTGGCCACGTCGGCTGTCCAGCCGGCCAACGCGGTGACGTCGTCGGCGGTGACGACAAATCCATCCACATTGCGGAGGCAAGCTTCGAGCAGGACTCGAATCGAGTAGGGCAGGGTGTCGATGTCGCCCAGGCCGTCGTCGGCCAATTTTTTCAGGCTGTAATATGTGACATCGCCACCGCTGGTGGCGAGTGTGGCGGTGGCGTCGAAGGGGTTGGTCGAGGTCATCTCGAGAGAACTCCTGTTGGGTGAGCGTGTGGTCAACCCGAGGTTGGACGAGTAAGCTGTCGACCGCCGGGATGATCGTGGCATCCTGCGACGCCGCACTCATTGTATGGCTTCGTCGAACGCTGGCAAAGCGGCCGAGGTTTGTGAAGCGGTGCCGCCAGAGATCAACAGGGGAAACAGTGATGAATCAGGTCGGAATGAGACAGCCGGTGAGCGTGTTGGTGATGTTGCTGGCGTTGGCCGGCAGTGTGACCTGCAGCGTGACTGGCCAGGCCCAGGAGCGTTCGGAATCCAGGGATCCACGCAAGCCCGCGGCCATCACTGCCACGGGTGTTCCACTGGTTCCACCCGAATTGGTCGAGCGGTTGCGCCGCTACCAAAACGTCCGTAGCGCTGTTTTTTCAGGCTGGTCTCCCGATGGGCAGGGGATGCTGGTGCGGACCCGCTTTGGCAACACCGACCAGTTGCATCGGGTTGGTGTTCCCGGGGGACGTCGGCATCAATTGACGTTTTTTGATGAGCCGGCTTCTGGGCGATACTTGCCAGGTGAACACGACGGCGCCTTGATGCTGACAATGAGCCGTGGTGGAGACGAGAACTACCAGGTCTACGTGATGGGAACTCATGAGACCGGCCAGGTTCAGCGTCTGAGTGATGGAAAATCTCGGAACGTGCTGGGTCCGATCCGAAGCGACGGACTGTTTGCCATCGTTCACAGCACGCAGCGGAATGGGCGGGATACGGATCTCTACATCGCCGACCCACACCGTCCCGGCGAGATGACGCTGTTGCTGGAGACCAGTGGAGAGTACTGGCGAGCGATGGATTGGACGCGTGACGGATCGACGCTGTTGATCAACCACTACGTGTCGATCAACGAGACCTATCCCGCCTTGCTTGATGTGGCCACCGGCCAGAAGACAAGGATTCCCATTCCCGGGACCCGGCCCGCGGCGCACGGAGCCATGGCGTTCGCACCCGATGGTCGTTCGGCTTACATCGCCACCGACACCAATGGTGAGTTTCGTCAACTGGCACGTGTTGATTTGAAGACGATGACCTACGACTTCCTGACCGAAAAACTGCCATGGAACGTGACGGACGTGACCGTCGAACCGGGGCTGGGGATGGTTGCGTTTTCCACCAACGAGGACGGCGCGAGTGGTCTGTACCTGCTGGTTGGTCGCAGTTACCGCAGGTACGACCTGCCGCTGGGATTGGTCAGCGGCCTGGAGTTCTCGCCCGACGGCACGCAACTGGGCTTCACGCTGTCACGACCGGACTCGCCATCCGATGCCTGGTCGATGCGGTTGCCCGACGGAAAACTGACTCGCTGGACGCACAGTGAAGTGGGGGGGCTGGACGAGGATTCTTTCGTCGTGCCAGATCGGATCCGGTACAAGACGTTTGACGGTCGACAGATCCCCGCTTACGTGTTCCGTCCCGCGGGAGCCTCGAAACAAGCTCCCGCCCCGGTACTGATTCATATCCACGGGGGTCCCGAGAGCCAGTACCGTCCCCGTTTCTCGTCCCTGGATCAGTTTTACCTGAACGAACTGGGGCTGGCCGTCATTCGACCCAATGTTCGGGGGTCGGCCGGCTACGGCAAGACCTATGTTCGGTTGGACAATGGCCTGAAACGGGAGGACAGCGTCAAGGACATCGGCGCGTTGCTGGACTGGATCGAGACGCAACCCGACCTGGATTCAAAGCGAGTCGCAGTTTACGGAGGCTCGTACGGGGGCTACATGGTGCTCGGCTCGCTGGTGCACTTCAGTGATCGATTGAAATGTGGCGTCGACATCGTGGGCATCGCCAGTTTCGAGTCGTTCCTGAAAAACACCAAGTCTTATCGACGGGACCTACGACGGGCCGAGTACGGTGACGAACGCAAGCCCGAATTGCAGGAGTTCTTCCGGCGGATTGATCCGGTCCACAATGCCGGCAAGATCAAGACCAGTCTCCTGGTGGCTCATGGCGTCAATGATCCCCGGGTGCCGTTTTCCGAGGCCGAAGCGATCGTGCCGAAAGTGCGTGCCAATCGTCAGACCGTCTGGACGGTGTATGCCTCCAACGAGGGACACGGGTTCCGCAAGAAGGCGAACCGGGATTACGTGTCGGCTGCCGTGGTGATGTTCCTGCGGCAGCACCTGATCGGGCGTGACGCCCGGGGGCGTTAGGGGAAAGCTGGCTGGATGCACAGCCACCCTT
>CAWVUS010000082.1:0-17596 GCA_963933195.1 uncultured Planctomycetaceae bacterium | reverse complement strand
AGCCCGAAGAGAAGCCCGAAGAGAAGCCCGAAGAGAAGCCCGAAGAGAAGCCCGAAGAGAAGCCCGAGGAGAAGCCCGAAACCGACAAACCGTCACAGGCTGAACGTCAATCGACAGCCGGTTCCAAGAGCCAATCGCAAGGTTCGAAACGCTTGAGCAGTGACGAGAGGAAAAAGCTGAGCCGCGCCGAGAAGCAAAAACGTCGAAAACAGTCTCGGAATCAGACTGCCAAGGCCAAACAGAATAAAAACACGCTGGTGGTCGTTCTGGTCATCTTTGCCTGTTTCACTTTCTTCTGCATCTGCTCGGGATTTGCCAGCGTGATCTTCTAGGTCCGGCCAATCCACAACCATCTCTTTGCAATTCCATGCCAAACGACTCGAGCCGAATCTCTGCCGAAGAGGCCGCCCGCAGGCTGGGAATCACCGCCGATGAAGTGATTGGTCTTCGTCGTCGCGGCAAGCTCCGCGGATACCCGGATTACGGCGACTGGGTCTTTGAAGAGGCCGATGTGGCCCAACTCGCCGAGGAGATGCAGGTCGTCGCCCCTGGCACACCCGAATCCACGACGAGTCCTCCCGAGTCGTCAGCCTCAACGTCGACCGAATCCGAGCAGCCCCCGGCAGTTCCGGTCTCCGCCACGGAACCGGACGAGGAACTGGACGACACATCGTCCCCTTATCAACCGGCGACGCTGGCCTCACAAACCAACGACGATCCCGGATCCGACGAGCCCGAGACATCCAGCAGTGCCTACGTGCCAGCACCGCCGCCGACAGGTTCCTCGTCACCTCCAACCACCGAGTCCTCGACAACCCCGGAACCGGCCGCCGCCGCACCTTCCACTGCTCCCCCCACCTCAGCACTCTCGCTCGATGAAATTGTCCAGTCGGACAAGCCGATCGAAAGTGCCCGAATCATCGAATCGCTCGCGGCCCGGCACCAGGTCGGGTTTGCAGAGGCCGCCGGAGTGGTGGATGGTTTCTGGGACCACCTGCTGAAACCACAGCACTACAAGCTGGGCCGTCGCAAGCTCAACATGCCTCACTTCGGCACGTTCCGATTGATCCGCAACCACGACGGCGAAACCGAGTTGCATTTCACTTCGAAGAACCTCGAAGAACTCCGACAGTACCGCGAGTCTTCCGGCAGACAGAGCCCCAGCACCAGTTGGATCGATCATTGGGAGCGCCATCCGGCCAGTCCCGGTCGAACAAAAGGCCTGTCACTGAAACGACGGCTGTCGGTCGCCATCGCCGAAGAGACCGGCCTGGACCTCCGCACCACGTTCCTGATCCTCTGGGATCTCGTCCAGACAATCACGGACATCATGGTCGCTGGTCAAACCGAAATCCGCTGGGCCCGGCGTGGAGTGCTACGGGGCAATTCCCCGTCCGATACCAGCCACTACGACTTCCGAACCTACAAGCGACTGCGGGATCGTCTGCCCCCCCTGCCAGCACCCCAAAAGTCCTCCGACCGTGGGCGTAACCCGCGGTCGGGTCGGCAAACCGGTCATCGACGAGGCAGACGGTCCACACAGTCGACCGCCAACGCGCTGGTCAAATTCGGGTGCTTGGCGATCGTCTGCTTTATCTTGTTTCTCGCATGTGTCCTCGGACTCGCTTTCAGCGAGTTGTGACCCGATCGTCGATCTCGACCAACACCAATCATGCCCACCGCTCTCACACCACCGACCCTGCCCGATTCCCTGCGGCCGTTGGCGGCCGAAGCCGGATCGAAATATCACGTCTACCCACTCGTCTCGGGCAAGCGGGTGAAGAAGACGCGTTGGATCGAGGCTCCTGACACGGAGCTCAAGGCGGCCCAACGCTGGTTACTCGACAACCGGCTGTACCACCTGGCCCCCACCAGTTTTGCTCATGGATTCGTTCCCGGTCGTTCGATCCTCACCAACGCCTCGCACCATGTTGGCCGACGCTGGGTGGTGACGGCCGACATTCGCAATTTCTTTCCGTCGATCACCGCCTCCCGGGTGAACGACTGCCTCGCCGAACTCGATCTCGACACTGAGGACCGACGGACCGTCGTCCAACTCGTCACCCGACGGGGACGACTCCCGCAGGGAGCTCCCACCAGCCCACACCTGGCCAACCTCGTCGCCCGCACATTGGACCTGAGGCTCGCCGGTCTCGCCCAATCGCATGGCTGGACCTACACCCGTTACGCGGATGACCTGACATTTTCGGCCGGCTCGCCCGACACGCCCGGTTCCCACCGCGATCTGCTGCCTCCCCAGGAACTGCTCTGGATCATCAAGCGAATTGTCACCGACGAGCACTTCCAACTCGCCGACGACAAGACACACGTGATGCCCCACCACCAGCGGCAAACCGTCACCGGGCTTGTCGTCAACCAGCGGGTGTCGCTGCCCAAACCACGACGGCGTATCCTGCGAGCGATGCTACACCGGCTCGAAACGTCCGGCCCCGAGGCCCTCGACCTGCATCAACTGCAAGTCGCACAGGGACACCTGGCGCTGGCGCGGCTGATCGACCCCGACGGGTACGAGCAAGCCTGCCGTGACCTCTCGGGACTGATCCGGCAAGCCATCCACCCGGAACCAACTTCTTGCAAAGTGGAATCTGGAACCGATTTCGCAACCACGATAGACTGACACGACAACTGGGAGACCCTCGACGACCAACCAACACAATTGACTTGGGGTTCCTTCGGGGACCTTAGCTACTTTGGTTTCGTTTGGCGTCTTTTTTGACTCCACGAGACCTCCTTGGGCGTTTCGCCCCGGGATACGTCACACCGTCCTTCGCACGCGGACCAATTCAGCGGGAACTGATCCACGCGCGAGACGGCTCGCGACGGAGAACGCGCCGCCGGCGGCGGCTCATCGTCCTCCTGCTCGCCTCGCGCGGATCAGTTCCCGCTGAATTGGTCCGCTAGCTCCGGAACGTAAGGCACCCGGGGAACTCCAGGTCATTTCTTCTTGCTGCTGCGGGCCGCTTCTCCCGCTGTCTTCGCCCCGGATCCATGGTAGAATCGCCCTCCGGTGGCCTCATGATCTGTTTTGACTCTCTTCCCGAATCCCTGCACGATGGCCGCCCGATCTCGAGGCGGCGGGGATTGCTGGAGATCGGTGGCTGCAGCCTGCTGGGACTCTCGTGGCCCGAACTGCTCGCCGCGGAGGGAAGTTCGCCGGCCAGTGATGCGGCAGGATTCGGACAGGCCAAGAGTTGCGTGTTGATCTTCCTCTGGGGTGGTCCGTCTCAGCAGGACACCTGGGACATGAAGCCCGACGCGCCCTCGTCACTGCGGAGCGAATTTCAACCGATCGCCACCCGTGTGCCCGGCATCAACATCGGCGAACACCTGCCGCACATGGCCGGTGTCACCGACATGCTGACCATCGTCCGCAGCATGACCCACCGGGATTTCGAACACGGCTCGGCCGCCTACGCCGCCCTGACCGGCCACGCCCACCCGTTGCCGGGAACCAACACGCCGGTTCGGCCGGACGATTTCCCCACCTACGGGGCCCTCGTTTCGCGACTCGGCCAGAATCCCAACCCGGTCCCCGACTCCATCGTGCTTGGACCGGTCATGCACCAGGGAAACCGCCCCCCGATCGCGGGACAGAACGCCGGTTTCCTGGGACTGAACTACGAACCGTTCCGCATCGCCGCCGACCCGGGTGCAGCCGGCTTTCGGGTCGACAGTCTCAACTCTCCCGCCGAACTTCCAACCGATCGCCTGCGACGTCGTCACCAGTTGCTCCAGTCGTTCGACCAGGGCCGACACCCGGTCGAATCGGTCCGCCAGGTGACCGGTGTCGACAACCTCTACCAGCGTGCCTTCGGCCTGCTCGGATCAGCCCGAACCCGTGCCGCGTTCCAGATCGATACCGAATCCGACTCGCTGCGAGACCGATACGGTCGTCACCGCTTCGGCCAGACACTGCTGCTCACGCGTCGACTGGTTGAGGTCGGTGTGCCACTGATCACCGTCAACTGGGCGAAGCAGAATCGTGACCAGTGGGACACTCACGCCAAGAACTATCCACGGCTGAAGGACACTCTTTTGCCACCCTTCGATCGTGGTCTCTCGACCTTCCTGTCCGATCTCAAGGACCGGGGCCTGCTCGACAGCACCCTGGTCGTCTGTGTCGGTGAATTCGGGCGCACGCCCTGGATCAACAAGGACGCCGGCCGTGACCACTGGCCCGATTGCTACTCGGTTGTCACTGCCGGTGGCGGCATGAAGCCCGGCACGGTTTTTGGTGCCTCGAGCCGTCACGCGTCCTACCCGGTCCTGTACCCCGTCGGCCCCTGGGACCTGGGTGCCACGATGTTCCATTGCCTGGGAATCCGACCCGACCAGCACATCCAGAACCGCCGTGGCCAACCGATCCCTCTCTCACCCGGCTCTGTTATCGACGGGCTGCTGACATGAGACCTGGGCGGAACCTCTTGACGACACTCCTGGTGGTCCTGTTGTGGACGGCGTCGGCCCGAGCGGCCGCCCCCACCGCAACCCGCCCTCCCAATATCATCTTCGTTCTTGCCGACGATCTGGGCTGGGCCGAACTGGGATGCTACGGCAACCGTTTCAACCAGACACCCTACCTGGACCGCCTGGCACGAGACGGCCTGCGACTGACCAACGCTTACGCCGCCGCCCCGGTCTGCTCGCCGTACCGGGCCGCCCTGCTGACCGGACAATACCCCGCCCGCCTGGGCATCCTGGATTATCTCCGGCCCAACTCAGCCAACGCCCTGGCCACCTCCCACGTCACGCTTCCGGAAATGCTCGGCCGACACGGTTACAGCACCGGCATGATCGGAAAGTGGCATCTGACTGGCTACGCTCATCACGGTGCCGAACACGAGATCACTCCGCGCGACCACGGGTTCGCCTGGGATGTCGCCCGGGAGGTGAAGGGGGTGGGCAACGGGGCCAACTTCTGGCCCTATGTCTTCCGCAAGCAACCCATCCGCTGGATCGATCTTCCCAAGCCGGCTCTCGGACCGTCCGAGTACCTCGTGGACCGGATGAACCACGAGGCGGTGCGATTCATCCAGGACAACCGGCAACGGCCCTTCTTCCTCTACCTGAGCCACTTCGCCACCCACAGCATTCTCAACGGTCGCCCCGACATCGTCGCCCGTTACCGCAAGAAACACGCCCCCGGCCCCAGCACCCGCGAGAAGTGCTACCTGTGCGAGGACTCCGGACACGCGGGCGATGCGCTCAACCACTGGGCCGGTGACCACAATCCTCACCTGGCCGCGATGCTCGAGAGCATCGACACGGGAGTCGGGATGATCCGCCAGGCTCTCCAGAAACATGGACTGGCCGAGAACACGATCATCGTCTTCACCAGCGACAATGGTGGCGAAACCAAGGTCACCTCCAACGCACCACTTCGCGGTGGCAAGAGCCAACTCTACGAGGGAGGCATTCGCGTTCCGATGATCGTCTGCTGGCCCGGGCACGTGCCGGCCGGCACCGAATCGGCCCAGCCCACCTCCAACGTCGACGTCTATCCCACCCTGCTCGCAGCCGCCAACATCAAGCCCGACCCCAGTCAAACACTCGACGGAGTGTCAACGCTCTCGACCTGGACGACGCCCGGGACTCCCACCGCCCAACGCCCGCTTTTCTGGCACTACCCGCTCGACCGTCCCCATTTCCTCGGCGGCCGTTCCTCCGGAGCCATTCGCGATGGCGACTGGAAACTGATCGAGTTCTTTGATTCCGGAAGCAGGGAACTGTTTCACCTGGCCGACGATCCCTCCGAGCAGAAGGATCTCTCGGCACAAGACCCCGCCCGCGCCGACAAGCTGGCTGCCAAGCTCGCCGCGTGGCGCGAACAGGTCTCGGCCCGGCGGCCCTCTCCTCCCCTGATCACCAATCCCCGTCAGCTCTATTTCGCCGATCACTTCGCGGCAGGCCACGTCAGTTCCCGGTGGCACTTCACCCGGAACTGGTGGACCGAAAACGGTGTCCTGCTCGGCCAGGGCCCCGACAAACCCACGCGTGTCTTTCTCAAGAAACCCGAATACCGCGACGTCCTGATCCGTTTCGACTTCCAGTTCCGCCAGGCCGAAGAGATCCGCCTGATGACCGGAGGCGATGGCCACTACAACGCCGTGGTGCATCTCCGACCCGATCATTTTTTTGTCCAGACCGCCCTCGACAGGACCGGCCCCTGGTTCCCGCGTCGGCACGGCGAGTGTGCTTTCCGATTCCAACGCGATCGCTGGTACACGATGACCGTCGAATTCCAGGGCGATCGCCTGGTGGCTCACATCGATCACCAGCACCTGGCCTTTGCCCACCACCCGATCCTCGACAAAACACGCCGCTACTTCGCTTTCCAGGTCAGCGGCCCGCCGGCCGCATTCGACAACGTGCAAATCCTCACCGCCGCCCGGCACAAGGACCAGGCCGCGGGACTCAAAATGATTGCGAGAGCCTCGGGCCAGCATCCGGTCAAGAAATCTCTCGCCGACGAGTACGACATCCGCAAACGCAATGCTCACGAGTTGTTCCATCGCACTCACCCAGCTTATCGCAAGCTGATCGAACGATTGGATGAACTCGACGAACAAAACAAGCAGGCATACCCCGGCGTCTTCCGTTCACACAAGGAATTCCACAAGGCGATTGCCGACGAACGTCGTCGACTCCACAAGGACGACCAGGACTACCACGCGATGCTCACCGCCACGCACAAGGCCGCCCGGGCGATCGAGATGCACCTGATCTCCAAGCAGCCCGACGTGGCACAGTTGCCGGCCAGCAGGCGGTCCCGCGCGATCGAAACACTGCGACAACGTTACCGCAATTCCGACGACTACCGGAAACTCGTGGCCATCGCATCGACACTCCAGTCGAAACTCGAAACGGCCTACCCTCGGCTGTTCGTCACCGACAAACAGATCTCCGACTCTCGCCGCCAGCGTCGCAAGGCGCTTCAAAAGGATCCCGGGTTCCGTCGGGCCAACGACAACCGCGCCGCCGCCTGGCGTGCCCAGCAGGCCTACCTGTTCGAACACGACAAACGACTTTCCCAGTTGAAGACACAATTGGACAACGCCCCCAAGACAGGTTCACGCCAACCATGACCAGCTACCAGGATCTCGGCCTGACCCCCATCATCAACGCCTCCGGCGCGGTCACCCGCCTCGGCGGCGCCCCCATGCCCACCGAGGTGCTGGAGGCCTTTTGTGATGGCGCCACCAGCTGGGTTCCCCTGGAACAGCTGCAGGCCGCCGCCGGCAAACGGATCGCCGAATTGACCGGGACAGAATCCGGGCTGGTCACCGCGGGCTCGGCCGCGGCGCTGACCCTCGGAACCGCCGCGATCCTGTGTGGCTACAATCTTCGTCGCATCGAGCAACTCCCTCACTGTGACGATTTCCCCTGCGAGTTCATCATCGCACGTGAACAGCGCAGCGGGTACGACCACGCGGTCCGGGCCGCGGGTGCCCGCTTCGTCGAGGTCGGGTTCAACGAGATCGTCTCCAATGCCGGAGTCCGACGGACCGAGGCGTGGGAATACGAGGCGGCATTCACCGATCAGACCGCCGGAGTCTTTTACGGCTATGGTCGTGATACCGAACCGCCGTTGGCCGAGGTCATCCAACGGGCACACAAGCACAACCTGCCGGTGCTGGTCGATGCCGCCGGAGAATTGCCGCCGAAACGGAACCTGAAGGAGATCGCCACACTGGGTGCCGACCTGGTGGCTTTCAGTGGCGGAAAAGCCATCCGTGGCCCCCAATCGACCGGTATCCTCTGCGGTCGCAGTGACCTGGTCTCCTCGGCCGCCATCCAGATGCTCGACATGGACGATCATCTCCAGTTGTGGGATCCCCCCCCCGAACTCGTCGACCGGAACAAGTTGGACGGGCTCCCCCGTCACGGCATCGGCCGACCGCTGAAGGTCTCCAAGGAGGAGGTCCTGGCCCTGATGACCGCCCTGGAATTGTTTGCCTCGGGCGGCTACGACCGCGATTGGGACGAACAACATGCACGTCTGGAATCGATCGCCACGCAATTGGCCGATCAAGCCGTGACCTGCACGATCGACGGAACCGCGGACGCCGAGAAGTCCCCGATGCTCTCGATCACGATCGACGAGACAGCGGTCGGACACACGGCATTCGAAATCTGCCGGTCACTCCGAAACGGCACGCCGCCGGTCTACGTCAGCCACGGCCAACTGGCCCAGGGCACGCTGGTGGTCAATCCGCTTTGCATCTCAGACGAGCAGGCGTTGGAACTGGCCCGACGGATCGGTGAAGAACTCGGTGGCTGAAGTCCGCCGGGTTGCAGCTACTTGTGACCCCGCTTCAGCCAGGCCCAACGATACAGGTTGCGCGAGTCGGTGTATCTTGCCGCTGACGCGGCAGCACCCAGCACCACCACGAACAAGCGGTCCTTTCCGCGGTGGGCCGTCGACACCAGGCAGGCTCCGGCGGCCGAGGTTGTCCCGGTCTTGATTCCGTCGTAACCAGCCGTCGGCAATAGCCGGTTGGTGTTGCGCCACACGACATTCCGTTGCCGCCCTCCCGGCCCCACCAGGCGGTACCCGTGCTGTCGAGTCCCCACGTAATCACGAAAACGCTTCATCTTCCAGCCGGCTCGTGCCAGCTTCAACAGGTCACTCGCGGTCGACAGGTGTGCCTCGGCTGTCAGGCCATGAGTGTTCTCGTAGTGTGTCCCGGCCATTCCCAGCCGCGCGGCCGTCCGGTTCATTTCGGCCACGAACCGCCACAACGGGTCAGCTGCACGTTCGGCGGAATCGTCTGCGGCTGGTCGAAATCGTTTGCCAAAGTGCTCTCCCAGTGCCACCGATGCGTCGTTGCCCGAAGGCAACATCAACCCGTAGAGCAACTCGCGAACCGGAAGCCGCTCGCCGGCCTGGACACGAGACGATGACCCACCGGTCCGGTCGGCTCGTTCGCTGAAGACCACCTCCTGGTCCAACACGGCCGGATCGGCTTCGATCAACTGCAACACGACGACGGCCGTCATGATTTTCGTCGTGCTGGCAAAATCGAGTCGCTTCTCAGCATCGTGCTGCCACAGGACTTCGCCGGTCTGGCCGTCGGCGATCGCCCAGGCACGGGCGGTCACAAATGGCGGGCCATCCAGCGAATCCTGTGGAGCCCGATCCAACGTCTCGGCATTGACCACCGATGGATCGGGCACGGGGGGATCGCTTGTCAGCAGCGGCCCCAACCGGTCCCACGTCCTGGAGCCAACACGCCCCGACACCTCGATCTTGTTGGCCGCCTGAAACGCCTTCACCGCCGTGGTCGTTGCTGGTCCGAATTCGCCATCGATCGCGAGCCGGGGCGATGGGTTCATCTTCGCATTGAGTGTTCTCTGCAGAGACTCCACCAACGCGCCACTGGCACCCGCCTCGAGCGTGGCCGGTGGCTTGTGGACCGGGTGCGGATTGAAATGCAACCACGCCTCTCGCGAGATGTCAGCGATCAAGCGGGACGCGGCGTTCTCGGCCGAGTACCTCCGATCCTGGTTCTCGGAGGTCAACACGCACACCACGATCGGCCCGGCGGGCGATTCGATGATTCCCGCATCGGTCCGCACTCGCGACACCGACCCGGTCTTGTGAGCCACCACGGTCCCCTCGGGCAGATACCTCGGAATCCGCTCGGTGCTCTCGCACGCCTGCAGATGCTCGAGCATCTGTCGCGAGGCTCGCTTGCTGACGGCACGACCGCTTCGAATCGCTTCCAGCAAGTCCGCCGTCTCGGAAGCCGTTGTGCTGCCCAGGCCAAACTGTTGGCTTCGCTCCGGATCAATCGACGTCTCCCGACGAAAGACCTTGGCGTGAATCCGCGTGTTGGGATGTCCCAGCCGAGCCATCGTGCGATTGGTCGACTCCAGCCCAATGTGATCCAGGACCAGGTTGGTCGCGGTGTTGTCCGAGACTGCGATCATCAGTCGCACCGCATCTCTCAGGGTCAATCGGGAACCGGTTGTGAAATACTTTCGTAACACTCCCGACCCGGGCACGGTGTCGTCGGAGGTGAGTTTCAATCGATCATCCAGATCCACGCGGTCGTCATCGACCTGGCGGTACACTTCCACCAGTACGGCCAGCTTGATCAGGCTGGCTGTTGGCATCGGGCGGTCGGCCCGCCAGGAAAATCCTCGCCCCGAATCGAGATGCCTGACCACAACTGCCACTTGCCCCTTGTGGCGAGACACCAGTGGCTTGATCCGGGCCGTCAACCGGGCGTCATCAGCGGCGAACAGCCCGCCGCCGCAGGCCAACACCAGCACGCAGACCATCAACAACGGGCTCTGCAGGCGGATTCTCACGACACGTCTCCCAGCGACAATTCCAACTCGTGAATCGCGTTCAGCGCCTCGTCCAGGTCGGGGACGACCGCCCCCGGCACTCGACCATCCCGGTCGCATTCGCATAGCAAATCCAGTTCTTCATAACTCTCGTGGGTGAGTAACCTCCGCACCGCCCTCACGCCCAGCGTCCCCTCGCGGCGACGCCTGGCCTCGAGATGGTGCTCGATCAACCAGGCGGTCCTCTCGCTGATCAATCCCTCGAGCACGGCCAACCCCGCGGCGATATGATCCGCCGGATCGATTCCCTTGCCGACATCGTGCAACAACGCGGCCAGTTGCAGGTCGATGTCGTAGGGCCTGTCCTGTCGGATCAACTCGTAGACCTGCAGGCTGTGATACAGCACGTCACCCTCGGGGTGAGTGTGCCGCGGCTGGTGAATCGACTCCAGCGGTTCCAACAATGTCGCGAACGCCGCATATCTTATGGATGCATCCGAGGCCCCCTCCTCGAGAGCCTCGACAGGCACCAGTCTCTGCAATGCTTCCCGAACCTCCAGGTCGGTCGGCAGATCACTCGACCTCGCCCAGCCTCCACAAACCGCACGAGCCGCCGCTCGCTTGGCCCCGAAAAAATCGCTCGCGCGACGCGTGTCCAGCAAACGAGCGGCCTCGCAGGCAATTCGGTGACGGAGTGATGGGGTGGACATGTCTGTTGACCGGCCAGAGGCACTGGTTGAATCCCGGAACGGGTTTACCCGCTGAGCACTCCGGCCCATGTCAGCCCCACCACGTACACCACCGCAACGACAATCTGGACCAGCGCAAACGGCACGGCCACCTTCACGAAACCCATGAACGACAACGGCAGCTTGTTCTTGTGGATGATCGTCATCGCCACCACCGTCGAAGCCGATCCGATCGGCGTGATGTTGCCTCCCAGGTTGGCTCCAAAAATCACGCTCCACCAGTAGGGAGCATTCGCGGCGTACGCGGGATCGTGATTCTTGAGAATCTTGGCCAGCATCGCCGCGAGCGGAATATTGTCGGTCACCGAACTGGCCACGGCAGCCGAGACAAGTAACATCGCCGTGCCCAGGCTCGCTCCAGCGTCAATCAGTGTCTCGATACCCGTCCCGATGACCGCCAGCACCTGCGCATGTTCCATCGTGTTGATCACGACAAACAGTCCCGCAAAGAAAGCCAGCAGGTCCCAGTCCACCACGCTGTAGAACTTGTCGACCTCGTGCTTGTAGGCCAACAGTACGATGCCGGCGAACGACAGGGCCACAAAGCCCATGCCCAGATCAGCCAGCACCGGGATCTTGCTCTGGCCAGCCAGGAAGAAGACAAACAGCACCAGTGCAGCAATCGAAAACCAGAAGAACTTGGCGCTCGTGACACTCTCGTTCTCATCAAATCCATCGACCAGGCCGGCTGCTGCCTCTCTCTCTGCCTCGTCTCGCAGTCCTCCGATGGCGAACTTCCAACGGCCCATCCACAACGTCACCGCAGTAGCAATCACGACGTAGGGGGCAGCCAACAGGAAAAAGTCCACGAACCCGATACCGGCAATTCCACCAACGATGATGTTGGGCACACTTGAGATCAGTGTCAGCAGGCCCCCAACGTTGGTCAACAGGCCCTCGACAACCAGGAAACCCAGCAACAGGTCGGCCCGTTGCAACTTGGCCAGTGACACCCCCGTCAGGCTGCCAATGATGATCATTGCCGTGACGTTGTTGAGCATCGCTGAAAAGACAACCGTCAGGACGCCGTACGCCAGCAACAGCTTCCACGGATCACCACCAGACTTCTTTGTCAGGCTGATTGCCATCCAGGTGAACACTCCCGAGCGGCTGGTCACTTCGACGAACAGGCTGGCCCCCAGGATGATCGTGATCACCTCCCACTCAATCGACGTGATGTAGATCGGCATCGGAAACGTGTGGCCGTCTGGCAGTATCACATCACCAAACTGCAACAAGTCCAGCGCTGTCGCCAGGACGAGGCAGGCTCCGGCAAACACGCCCACGATCACGGACTTCTTGGCATGAATCTTCTCTTCCAATGCCAATGACGTGATCATCGCAAACAGCAGGACGGCAAACAGCGCCGTCACACCGCCGGGAACCTCATGCCCCCCCACCTGGTGGGCCGCCTCGACATTCGCCAGCAGCACTCCGAACATGAACTCCGCTCCCTCACGAGGTCAACTCGTCTCAATCCGTCACAGCAACAGCATCGGCACGTCAACCAGTTCGACAGACAGCGAGTAGGCCATGCCGTGCATTGCCAACTGGTCGTCGTCCTTGGTGTTGGCCACAAGGAGATCAACCTGGTTGTCATCTATCAATCGCCGGTATTCCCTGACGTGATGTCCCATTCCCACGTGGCTCTTCAAGTCCACGTTCAGGTCCGTTTCTCCCAGCCTCTCGAAACAGGTTGCGATGAAATCCTCGGCGTCCTTGAACAACTGCGATTTGAGCAACGTCGCCCCCTGTTCGCTGGAGATCTCCGGAATCCGCTCGATGGCATCAACAATCCGTCCAAACACCATGTCGTCTTCGACATGGCACAACCACATACTGCCCTCGTCACTGCACATCCTCACGCCGTAGTTGATCAACCGCTGATCACCGCTGATTTGATCGGCCACGACCATCACTCGACTGCACGCCTCTGTGGGCAGTTCCATTGGCGTCCGCGCCGTACCGGGGAGCACCAGCACCGGAATCGAGGTCCTCTGGGTGAGTTCATCGAGATACACGCCCAGCGAATGGAGAGGCGAGAACCCCTCCTCACCAAGATGACGACGGGTGACAAGCAGGTCCACCTGCTGAGCCTCCACTCGCTCAATCAACTCGGCCACATTCCGGTAGTCTCCGCTGCCAATCGAGTGCCAGTCGGACACGTCGCTGATCCTCGGCAGAAACCGGGCGACCGCCTCTCGGACAGGGTCGCTGGCTTCCGAACCGGTGACAACCGCCACCGACCCGATTGGGATTTCGGAGTAAACAAAGTCCTCGCGCTCCGAACGTCGAAACAACGATTCGAATTCATCGATCTGGTCAAGTCGGTCCATCTGAACATCTCGCTGGTGAGATCCTGGGCCCGTCCCCTCCGAGCCAATTGGCGAGCACTATACCAAAAGCTACCGGTAAGGTTCACTTGGAGACCCGGCCGCGTATAAGCTGTGCCATTTGAACGACACTGTCCACCGAGCAGGATCCCGACAGATGAGACACCTCGCACTCGTTCTCCTGTTTTTCATCCCGACCGCACCTCTGGCGGGGGCTGACACCAAGTCGGGCGATCGGGCGATCAATGCGTACTTCCGTTCGGAAACAGAACGCCTCGCCGATCGATGCCTGGCCGACATCCGCACTCTCGACGACTGGAAGGCACGGCGAACCGAGTACAGGGAACAACTCTTCGAGATGCTGGGACTCTCGCCACGTCCCCCAAAAACTCCACTCAAGCCGGTCGTGACCGGTCGCGTGGAACATCCTGATTTTGTGGTCGAGAAACTCCAGTTCCAGTCTCGGCCCGGCCTTTATGTCACCGGCAACCTTTATCTGCCCAAGACACGTCGTGGACGGTTGCCCACGATTCTCTACGTCTGTGGACACGGCAACGTCAAACAGGACGGTGTCAGTTTTGGCAGCAAGACGCACTACCAGCATCATGGCGGTTGGTTCGCCCGAAACGGATACGCCTGCCTGACCATCGACACACTGCAATTGGGAGAAATCGAGGGGATACATCATGGCACCTACCGCTACGGCAATTGGTGGTGGAATGCTCGTGGTTACTCGCCCGCGGGTGTCGAGGCGTGGAATTGCATCCGGGCGCTGGATTACCTGCAGTCTCGTCCCGAGATCGATGGTGACAGGATCGGAGTCACGGGTCGTTCCGGGGGGGGCGCGTACAGTTGGTGGATCGCGGCCCTGGACGAACGGATCCGCGTTGCCGTCCCGGTCGCCGGAATCACCGACTTGACCAACCACGTCGTCGACGGCTGTGTCGAAGGCCACTGTGACTGCATGTTCCAGGTCAACACCTACGGATGGGACTACGCCCAGGTTGCCGCGCTGGTCGCACCACGGCCCCTGCTGATCTCCAACTCCGACAAGGACCGCATTTTCCCGCTCGATGGAGTCGTTCGCATTCACAAGCAGGTCCGCCGCATCTATCAACTCCACGGACAGGACAAGCAACTTGGACTGCAAATCACCGAAGGCCCTCATCGAGACACCCAGGAGTTGCGGGTGCATGCCTTCCACTGGTTCAACCGCTTCCTGAAGAAACAGGATCCCCTGATCGAGACCACCGCGGTCAAGTTGTTCACTCCACAGCAGTTGAAAGTTTTTGGCGAAACACTGCCCAGGGACGAACTGAACACCCGAATCAGTGAAACCTTCACCGCAAAGGCCCAGGCTCCCGCGGTACCCGACACAACCAACGACTGGTCACGCCAGAAAACCTCGTGGCGAGATGCACTGACAAGCAAGTCCTTTCGCGGCTGGCCCACTGCTCCGGTAGGATTCAACCTCGAACAGGGACCAACGCACACCACCGACAACGTGACGGCCCGCACCTTCTGGTTCACCTCCCAGGCGGGAATCCGATTGCCCCTGGTCATTCTGCACCGCAAGGGACTCGCTCCCAAATCGCTCGACCTCGTCGTTCTCAACAGCGTCGACGACGCCGGCTGGAACGACATGCTGGCGTCACTGGCCGGAGGCGGAATCCATTTGCCGGACCTGGCTGGCATCAACAAGGTCGAACCCGACAAGGCCGCGTTCGTTCAAACACAAAAAATGTTCAAGGCATTCAAATGGGGAATGGCCTACGTCGCTCCGCGAGGCATCGGACCCACGGCCTGGGGCCAGGCAGAACGGCGACAGACGCAGGTTCGCCGCCGGTTCATGCTGCTCGGCCAGACGCTCGATGGGATGAGGACCTGGGACGTGGTCCGTGCGGCCGGTGCCCTACGACTGGTCGGCGGCTTCGATCGAGTGCCGCTCTGGATGCAGGGAGAAAACACGATGGCCGGCATCACCGTGTACGCATCGCTGTTCGTTCCCAACGTTCATCGCATCGACCTGCACCACCTGCCACGAACACATCGTGACGGCCCCATTTTCCTCAACGTGCTTCGGATCCTCGATATCCCGCAAGCGGTCGCCATGGCAGCCGACCGCGCCCAGGTTCGCATCTACGAAACCCGGGACGGGGGATGGCAATACCCACAACAGGTTGCCAGGGCGTTGAAGTGGAACAAGAAACAACTCGCCATCCGGGTCGTGAAAACCGGGGCCGACGACTGACCGACACAAGCCTTCCACTGCGCTCGCGCGGCTCTCTAAGATGGATCTCCTCAGGAAGCCGATTTGGCCAAAACCCACAGGCCCTCCACCAGGATCTCGCACCGTGAATCGCCCGCCACATGCCGCCGCGTCGTTAGCCGATCCGACCATCCAGATGAGCGAGGGGTGGCATTGCCTGCACATTTACTACCAGGTCGACGCTGCAGCACTCGCCACCCTCGATCAGGACACCCGGGCACGAGCTCGCGAGGAACTGATCGCGGCACTCGACCCCGAAGCCCCGGGAGCGCCCCAGCGGCTCCAGGTCTCGGTCATCTCCGGACACCGTGCCGATCTGGGCCTGATGATTCTCGACCCCGACCCACTCGTGATCGACCGCGTCAAACAGGCGGTCCGCTCGACCTCCTTCGGCCCGGTTCTCAAGCCGGCCTGGTCATTCGTTTCAATCACCGAGGTCTCCGAGTATGTCCCCACGGCCGAACAATACGCTGACCGGCTCAAGGGGGAGGGCCTGTCCGAGGACGACCCGACATTCGAGGCCAAGCTGAACGCCTACAGCGGTCGGTTGCCCGCGATGAACCAGCAACGGCTCTACCCCGACTTTCCGGAACTGCCGATCCAGTGTTTCTATCCAATGAACAAGATCCGGCATCCGCAGGCCAACTGGTACACCGAGCCATTTGCCAGTCGGTCAAAACTGATGGCCGAGCACGCCACCAGTGGCATCCAGTTCGCCGGCCGCGTCAGCCAGTTGATCACCGCCTCGACCGGGTTTGATGACTGGGAGTGGGGCGTGACGCTCTGGGGTCGGGCTCCCGAGCACATCAAGGAAATCGTCTACACGATGCGGTTCGACGAAGCCTCGGCGCGTTATGCCGAATTCGGCCCGTTCTACATCGGTTACATCAAGCCGGCCGCCGAGGCGATTGAGCACCTCAGGCTGTAGACCAGCAGTCCCGCGGCCTGTGCCTAGAACCGGTACGCCTTGTTGGCTCGATCAAAGTCCCCCCCGGCGACCTCGCGCTGGAACTTGATGTTCCGGTAGGTGTAGAACTCGACCAGGGTGGACTCATCGGTCGCGTCGCCTTCGGCTCCCTCGGCTGGCCAGCTGAAGTTGCGAACAACCACCGGCACACCCAGTTCCCGATCGAACAGCATCTCGGACTTGCGATAACGGTCCGAGGCCGACCGGTCGGCGTACTCGACGACGAACGCGTAGCAGGGACGGCCGTCGAATTCGTGGTTCTCGATCAACTGGCACCGCACGCCCTGGGGCTTGGCCATCTCACCCCGGCGAATCGCCAGGGACTCGCGAACCAGTTCCAACAGCCCCGCCTTGGTGATCGGGTAACGGGATTCCTTCATCGCCATGGAACCACTCGGGTCCAGCTTCAATGCGGGCAATCTCTTCTTCCAGCCGCCCAACTTGACCAGCATCCGTCCCTTGTGTTCACCGTCCACATACAGCACCTGGCGGCCCTTGTGACCCGTTGTCCACTTCATGTAGACCGAGAACGGTTCGTGGCGGATCTTGACCTCCATGACCTGCTCGTCGGTCAGTTCGTCCCCAACCACCTCCTGCTTGCTGAACGTGGTCGTGTAACCGGGCAACGCCGAGAGCACCGCCTCGGCCTTCTCCAGCATCAAGACCTGCATCAGCAACGCCATCCGCGACGAACCACCGCCGACCGTCCCCGTGGATCCGTCACCTGGGTCTCCTTGAGAACCATCGACGCCCAGCGCCACATCCTCGCCCAGATCAACATCGCCGCCGGGAAAGACACTCTCACCGAGATCCAACACCACCGACGGCACCGACTCGCTGACGTCAACAAGGTCCGCATCCGCGATAGCCGGACCGAAGTTGGCCGTGACGAACAGGAAAGAAATCACGGCGATCGATGCCGCCAACACGTTGGGAAACTGCGACACCGTGACACGGTAGG
>CAWVUS010000081.1:0-17605 GCA_963933195.1 uncultured Planctomycetaceae bacterium | reverse complement strand
AACCCGTGGCGGACGCCGTCAAGGGCCGACGCCATACGGTAGTACTCTTTTTGAGGGATGGGATCGAACTTGTGGTCGTGACATCTGGCACAGTGAATCGTCAGTCCGAGGAAGGCTTGGCCGACGACGCTGACAACCTCTTCGAGTTCGTCTTGTCGCACGACCTTTTTCATCGCGTCACTTTGTTGCGAGTTTCCAACCTCGTCATAGGAACCTGCGACCAGGAATCCGGTGGCAATTACGGCCGCAGGGTTAGTTGGCTGGAGGACGTCGCCGGCGAGTTGCCAGGCGGTGAAGCGGTTGTACGGAGTGTCTGCGTTCAGCGCTGTGATGACCCAGTCGCGGTATCGCCACGCATTGGGCCGAAGCTTGTCGCGTTCGAAACCCTGGCTTTCTCCGTAACGGACGATGTCGAGCCAGTGCCGTCCCCAGCGTTCGCCATAGTGAGGGTGAGCCAGGTGCTGCTCGACGAGTCGTGGCCAGGCGCCGTCCCGGTTGTCGGTGAGAAACGTTGTAATCGCCGACGGGGACGGTGGGAGGCCATGAAGGTCAAAGGCAAGGCGGCGTACAAGGACACGACGTGACGCGGGGGGGGATGGTGGGATGCCGGCATCGGCGAGCCGTTTTAGGATGAAAGCGTCGATGGGGTTGGCGGTGGGGGCAGCACCGGTGATGGACGGGGGAGCGGACGTGTTCAGTGGATGGAGTGACCACCAGGTTGCGTTGTCTTGCCCGCTGGCGACTGTTGTACAAGCCAGGACGGCGAGTGTGGCGAATGTCATGGAGTGGCTGCGCATGGCGTTATTATGCCCGGTGGTGGGCAGGGATGTCAGGCTTGTGGTGGATCCTGTGAAATTGGTCTTGCATGGATGGCTGGAATTGGGAGGATGACGGCAACGTGCCACACTGACGCGGTGTGACAGGACAAGAGGTTCGTGACGAGGTTGGCACTGGCTGGCCGACCGGAAGCGAACGCGGCCCGGATTGAGGAAGGAGGTGATCCAGTGGAATATTGTTGTACACGCCAGAGAGGTGGTAACGCCTAAGGCAACCGGCGGGTTGTCCTTTGGGCAGCCACCTACCCGGTCAGCGGACCTCCGGGTCCCGGCTGGGGAAAAAACAGGAGGCCCGGTCGCGTGTTTCGCGGCTGGGCCTCTTTTTTGCTGTTCTCACCACTGCCGGGTCCCCCGGATTCTTTTCATGTCTCAGCCGTCTCTCCCACGTGTTGTTGCCGCAGGGCTGGGGAGTCTCTTGTTGTGGGCAGGGGCCTCGAAATTGTTGGATATGAAGGCGTTTGTCGTGGCCATTGGGGATTTTGGTCTCGTGTGGGAGCCATTACTACCGACGGTGGCCTGGTGTGTTGTTGGTGTGGAATTGGTGTTGGGATGTGGCCTGTGGTCGGGGCGTCGCTGGGCGAATTGGGGTGCCGGTGGACTGGTGGCGGTGTTTCTTTGCGTGCTGGGATACGGGATACTTCTGGGCCTGGACATAGAATGTGGTTGTTTCGGAACTGGCGGAGAGGGTGCCGGGCTAACGTTGAAACAAGCGGCCGGACTTGATGTGTTGCTGCTGGCGACGTGTGCGTGGCTGGAGTGGTCCCTGCGGTCGAGAGTGGGCGAACCGCCCGTGCCAGCTGTGAGTGAAATGAATAACGGAGAGACGTGATGACGAGGTCGTGTGGACGTGTCGTGGTTGTGTTGGCGGTTGTGCTTGGCGCAAGTGGTTGCGGCCAAAACAAGTTTCAACAGGAGGTTGAAACAGAGAAGGTGGCGGTGAAGCTGGCCCGCCATATGGCCGCCGGAGAGTACGAAGTGATCACAACAGATGAACTCAAGACACTGCTCGACAAGCGACCGGAGATGGTGCTGGTCGACGCGATGCCCCTGGAGGCCAGCTACAAGAAGCAGCACATTGCCGGAGCGGTTCAGTTTCTGTTTCCCAAGGCAACAATGGAAACATGGGATGCTGACCAGGCTGCCGGCAAGTCCGAGGAAGAGTTTGTGTCGTTGCTGGGTGAGGACAAGGACAAGCTTGTCGTTGTGTATTGCGGTTTCACCGCATGTGGCCGAAGTCACAATGCGGCATTGTGGGCGAAGCGAAATGGGTATACGAACGTGAAGAGATACCCGGGTGGGATCTTTGCCTGGAAGGGGGCCGGTTTGCCGACGGTGGCGGCTGAGCCGTGATTGTCGGCCCTGCTACGATTCGGTTGACTCTCTTGGTTCGATTTCGTCCAGCCTCGCCAACGCGTCCCAGGTGACCGGAAAACCGGCGTAGGGTGCGATCTGCAGCAGCGCCTCGACAATGTCCTGACGCGTGGCACCGTTCTTGATTGCGAACCGGAGGTTCAACTCCAGGGCGCGGGTTCGTCCCAGGGCGGCCAGGGCGGCGATTGAGACAAGTGATTTGGTGCGGCGGTCCAGCCCATCGCGGCTCCAGATCTCGCCGGCGAGAAACTCGGTCACGTATCCGCTGAACTCCGGGCTGATTGCATCCCAATGGGCGATCGTTTCTGCGGCTGTTTCTTCGCCAAGCATTTCTTCCACGAGTTGACGGCCGCGTGATTGCCTCTCTTCGAGGCTGTTGTTTTCGTCGGTCATGATGTCTCCTTTGGTGGCGCCGTGCGGGTCAAACCCGGCATCCGGCATTAACGTCGAGTGTCTGGCCGGTGATGCTGTCGGCACGGTCGGATGCGAGGAATGTGACCATTTCGGCAATATGTTCAGCGGGAATCAGCCGGCCTAGCAGTGTTTCGTCCTCAAGTCGGTTCCTGAGGACGTCGGTGGATTCATTCGTGACCTGGGATTTGGCTTCGATGATGGCATCCATCCGCGGGCCATCTATGGGACCGGGGCAGACAGCGTTGACGAGGATGCCGTTTTTGGCGGCCTCGATCGCCAAAGTCTTGGTCAAGCCAATCACGGCCCACTTTGACGCGGCGTAGGGGCTTCGCAACGGAAAACCAATTTGGCCAGCGGCGGATGCGATGTTGATAATCCGGCCAGTTTGCCGGGAGATCAGGTGTGGTAGAACGGCACGGCAGGCGAGGTACATCCCAGTGACGTTTACGTTCATCACCGCCTCCCATTCGTGGCGCTGAACATCCTGCAACTCGGCGGTGGGACCGATGATTCCGGCGTTGTTGACCAGGATGTCGATACGGCCAAAATGATCCAGGGTCTCTTCGACCATTTGAGACAGGTCGGCTTCGGAAGTGACGTCCGTTGCGGTTCCCAGGGCCTGGTGGCCAGCGTCTTGGAGTTCACCAAGTGCGATGGTTCTTTCCTCGTCTTCGGGCGTTGCCAGGACGACAGCGGCGCCATCTCTTGCGAGAAAGCGAGCACAGGCCAATCCGATTCCGCGGCCGCCGCCGGTGATCACAGCGACTTGGTTGTCCAGTGACATGCTGGGTGAATATCCAAAAAAAGAAATCGTTGATGTTCAGTCTGGCAATGTGATGTTCAGCGGGCATCATACCGGGACTGGCCGGCGTTGGCTTGTCGCAAGCCGGGCCATACAATCCGCCGGTTGGAACAAATATCCCGTGGCTACCTGGAGGGTGGATTGATGCCGCTGTTCGGTCGAAAGAAGCGACTGGTTGATTGGGCCAGTTGCGCCGGGTGAGCCGGCAAGTTGCCCCAGGAGGGGACCGCGCAGGTCGTGCGTGGGCTGCCGAAGTTCGATGACCCGGATTTGTTGGTGGGTGCCGAGGATTTTAGTGATGCAGGCGTGTACCGGCTGCGCGACGACCTGCTGATTTTGCAATCGCTCGACTTTTTTCCGCCGCTGGTGGATGACCCATTCCTTTTTGGCCAGATAGCGGCGGCAAACAGTCTCAGCGACATATACGCCATGGGGGGCACACCACGGACGGCGTTGAACATCGTCGGGTTTCCCGACGATAAACTCGACTTGTCGATCCTGGGCGACATCCTTGCCGGAGGCGCTGATCGTATTCTGGAGGCCGGTGCGGTGATCGCCGGTGGCCATACAGTGAGAGACACTGAAATCAAATACGGGCTTAGTGTGACTGGTGTGGCGACGCCTCAGGAATTGATGACCAACGGTGGGGCGAGGCCGGGTGATGCACTCGTTCTGAGTAAACCTCTTGGTACTGGATTTGTGACGACGGCGTTCAAGAAAAAACGTTGTCCGGCTGACGTTCTGGCGGTCGCGGCCGCGAGTATGGCGATGTTGAATCAAGGAGCCAGCCAGGCGGCGAAATCGGTTTCGGCCTCCGCTTCGACCGACATCACCGGGTTCGGCCTGGCCGGACATGCTGGCGAGATGGCCCAGTCCAGTGATGTCACGCTGACGATAAGGACGTCGGCCCTACCGGTATTGACCGGTGCGGCGGAACTGGCGGCCTCGGGGAATCACACACGGGCAAGTAAAACGAATCGTTCTGCTGTTGAATCGCTCATGCGAATTGAGTCATCGGCTGATGACATGGGGCTGGAAATGGTCTTCGATGCACAGACATCTGGCGGTTTGCTGATGAGTGTTGATCCCGGGCGAGCTGACGAACTGGTGGGTCTGTGCCAGGAATCTGGTGCCGAATCAACCGCAGTGGTGGGATCGGTGCAGGAAAAGTCTGACACATTTCTTGTGTTCACCGGTTAGGTGGGGATGTGCCGGGACGGCGGGTTCAAATTGTGATTCCGGCGCAGGCCGGACGGCGAAGTGGCAATCAGGTCACGGCGGTTCGCTGGCGGCGGATGCTGGAAGGATTGGGCCATCGGGTGAGGGTGGACACCACCTGTACAGATGAACCCGGCGACCTGCTGATCGCCCTGCATGCGCACCGCAGTGCAGATGCGGCGTTGCAGTATCGTCGACGTAATCCGTCTGGAAAACTCGTGGTTGCGCTCAGTGGAACCGATCTGTACAGGGATCTTCAGAAGTACCAGGCGGGGCACAATGCGTTGGCAGTGGCGGACCGCGTCGTGGTGCTGCAGAAACACGGTTTGACTCTACTCGACCCCGATTTGCATCCTCGCTGTCGGGTGATTCATCAGTCGGTTGTCGTTCCCCCACGGTTGCCACCAAAGGCCGTGCGTTCCTGGCAGGTGGCTGTCGTGGGACACCTGAGGACGGTCAAGGATCCGTTTTTGGCAGCCAGGGCGGTTCGCAGGCTGCCTGGCGGATCGAGGGTTCGCGTGGTGCATCTCGGGGCCGCCCTCAGTGACAGCATGCGGAAAAGGGCAGAATCCGAAACTCGCAGGGACCCGCGACGTTACAAGTGGCTGGGGAACCGTCCGCATTGGGAGGTGATGAGACAATTGGCCAGGAGCCAGGTGATGGTGTTGTCGAGTCGCATGGAGGGAGGGGCAAATGTTGTGGGTGAATCGATCAGCGTTGGGACGCCGGTCATCTCAACCCGGATCAGTGGCTCGATTGGCCTCTTGGGGGAAGACTATCCCGGTTTCTACGAACCAGGTGACGTCGAAGGTTTACGAAACCTGTTGGTCAAATCCGAGAAGGACGGAGACTTTTACAAGAGACTGGTGATTCGATGTGAACAGTTGCGGCCCGTATTTGAGCCGAAGACGGAGTCCGTTGCATGGCGGAACCTTCTTGCGGAATTGTTCTCCTCGGCGAGCGCCGAGGACGCGGTGTCGGGATAATGTGGAAACATGCAATGCGGACCATTGGTCCTGCGTCCATGGTTGTCTCGGTCTGTTGTTATTCCCGAAGTGGTGGTCTTGATGAGCCTCGTTGAAGACCTGGAACGACTGGAGGCGTTGCGTCGCGAGGGCACGCTCAGTGATGAAGAGTTTCAGTCCGCGAAGTCGAAGTTGATCAACGAGGACTCACCGACCGGTGGGTTGGGTGGGGCACTGGACAACCTGTCATCCGATGTGAACCAGTGGGCGATGATGATTCATCTCTCACAACTGTTTGGATTCGTAGTTCCGGTTGCCGGTTTGGTGGTTCCCATTATCCTGTGGCAATTGAAAAAAGAGACGTCCGAAACTGTTGATCAACATGGACGGGTTGTGACGAACTGGATCATCACCGAGGTGATTCTGGGATTCTGTAGCGTGATCCTTGTGTACCTCTTGATTGGAATTCCACTCCTGCTCGGCTTGGCTGTCGTGGGGGTTGTCTTTCCGGTGATTGGGGGGATCAAGGCCAACAATGGTGAGTTGTGGCCTTACCCGATGACGATCAACTTCTTGCCGGTCGGCGAGAAAACATCCGGGTACTACAGTGAGCCAGAAGCTGAGGCTGCGGAGCCAACTCATGGCGAAACGCCAGGCGGTGATCACGCCGGATGAACCGGGGGCAATCAGCCGATCTTCGCCACCCAGCTCGGAGAGGGCAGCAGGGCAAGAGTGAGGCTACTTGGCCGGCGGTGGGGTTTTCAGTGAGCCAAGGAATGCGAGGAGGTCGGCCACCTGCTGGGCGGTCATGTCCTTGAGCAACAATTCGGGCATCATGCTCTTGCGTTGGACAATCAGTTCCTCGACGTCAGTGGCGGGAATTACAATCTGCTGATTCTTGGCATCCCGCAGCACGACCTCCTTGTCCGATTTCCTCACCAGGATACCGGTCAATACTTTTCCGGCGGTCGTTTCAACGATATGGGTCAAGTACTTGGGTTCGATCTTGCGTGAGGGGTTCAGGATCTGGTCGAGCAATTCACCGCGACCGTATTTTTTTCCAATCCCATCAAGGAACGGGCCGACGGATTTTCCGATGTCGCCGACCTTGTGGCAATTTCGGCATTGCGCGGCCTGAGACTTTTCGAAAAGGTTGCGTCCTGTTGTTGGGTTTCCTGTCATTGCCAGGAGGGCAGCAGGTTGGATGATCCGGCCGAGGCGTTTGACGCGTTGTTCTTCCGGGAGAAAACGTTCGAAGAGGTCCCGGGTGGTGATGTCACTGTGAGCGACCGCGGCGGAAATGATCGTTTTGCGAGCGGCGGCTGAAAATCGGGAATTGTCCGCGTCGAGGCGATGTTGCAGATGAAGTGCCGTCGACGGAGAGGCCAGGGACCTCGCCAATAAACCCGGAGGGATCACGTCACCGGCGTTTTCGAGTTCGGCCACGTTGGTACGCGCCTCAATCCGCGTGTGTTTTTGTGCCTCCGAAAGGCTCGCGATCGGCGTGTCGGAACCTGGAAGAAAAGAAATCCAGTCTCGCATCAGCGCTGCCGCGGCATTGTCGACGACTTCCGAGCCAATGTGGGGCATTCGTCCCCGTCCGAGCTTGGAGACTCTGAGGTACAGGATGCTGCGGAGTGGGTCGCCCGGTGCGATAATTCTGGCGTCACGGACGCCAAATGTTCCCTGGGTGGGCTTGGCGTCGATCATCCGTGTGGCCTGCAAGGAGAGATCCGCGTGCATGTAGGCCAGGACGGCGCTTCCGGCGTGGAGGCGGTGACAGTGGGAACAGTTGACGTGTAAAAAACTGCGGGCGCGTTTGTCGACCGGCTGCGTAGTGTCGTACGGGTCGGTCAGTGGGGGTGTGGTCGCAGCAGCGATTGGTCGGTCAAAGAGGCCCAGTTGCGAGAGCGTTTCCAGTTGGCCAGATGCCCTGGACTTGTCGGGATGGGCACGATCGAGGCCGGACGAATTGAAACTGAGGACGTGGCCACTCCACGGATTGTGGCAGCGAACACATTCAACTCGTGAAGCGAAATGCCAGGTCTGTCGAAGGGAGTCATGTGTTTTTGTGGGGTCGGCGACCTGGAGGTGAACATCGCGGCCGGCAGAGGTGACAAGTTCTGCATCGGTTTGTGCTTCGTTCCAGCGATACGAGTAACCTCGCCACGCGTCGCCGTCGTAGTGCATCAGTTGTGTTTCGATGCGAGTCGGGGTGGTGCGGTTTGTTTTGACGAGATCCAGCGACAGTGTCTTGAGGACAACCGTCCCTGCAGGGAAATTCCATTTTCCGCTCGTTCCGATCTGGTCGGTGCCGGGAACGGCAATGGCGCGCTGAGCGGTTGCCGTGTCATGCCATGGCGACGCTGCGACGTCGTAAGGGGTGACTCCGGGCGCCAGTTGATGGTCGCTTGTTGATGCAAAGAGCCCCGTTTTGCTGAGGCGAGTTGGAAAGCGGCTTGGCTGGCCTCGCTTGGGATTGGGTGACAGGCGGTGGATGGTGCCCCCCGTGTAATCCATCAGCAGCAGGTCATCCGATGTGTCGTAACTGAAACAGATCACTCGCAGCGGAGTGTCGGCCAGTTCTCGTTTCTTGACGGCTTTTTTGGACTTTGGATCCCAGGCAAAGGACCACAGCTTTCCTGTTTCGTAATCGCCGTAGACATACTGCCCCTGGAGTGTCGGAAGCCGCTTTCCATAGTAGAATTCGCCGCCGGTGATCGAGGCGGATTCGCTATGAGGATGGTCGACGGTTGGCGGGAGAATAGGTGTCGGGCCACGTTTGAAATGGGTGTTGACCGGTTGTCGTCCCTCGACAATGCTCCAGCCATAGTTCCCCCCCTTTTCGACTCTGTAGATGAACTCCCAAAGTTCCCAACCAACATCGCTGACATACAGGTCGCCAGACTTGCGGTCGAAGCTGAGTTTCCACGGGTTCCGGAAACCAAAAGCCCAGATTTCGGGTAACACCCCCTTGGTGTTAATGAACGGGTTGTCGGTTGGAACGCGATAGTTGCGACCCGGGTCGGTGTGATCCACGTCGATGCGGATCAGTGTGGAAAAATAGTTGCTGCAGTCCTGGCCGTTGTTCGGAGGGTCGGGTGGGTTGGGGCCGACCCCGTCGCCTGCGGTGATGTAAAGAAATCCGTCCGGACCAAAACGCATTGCCGCGCCATTGTGCCCGCCGGAGGGCCAGTGAAAGATTTCCTTACGGCTCGCGGGGTCAATGGTTGGAGGGTCCATGCTCTTGAAGCGGTAACGGCAGACCTTGGTCCCCGTGGTTTGCGGGCCCTGGGTGTAAGAGATAAAGCAGGTGCGATTCTCTTTGAAATTTGGGTGGAACGTGAATCCGTAGGCATTGCCGATCGCGGGTTTGTGCTTCGTGAGGTCCAGAACCGGGTCGGTTGTGGTGACATCTTGCCGGTCAGGGAATGAGACGATTCGGCCCTTGAGTTCCATCACCAGGAGTCGGTTGGTACCCGGAATCGGTCGCATTTCAACCGGGTTGGTGAATTTGAGTTTCTGGAACCTGCGTTCGACGAGGAACGGAGATGGAGGTTCGGGTGTTCCGACGACCTGTGAGGTGCTCCATGCGGTCTTTCGTTTGGCCGGCGGCTTGCTGGATTTCTTCGCTGAGCCCTGTGCCTGCGCAGAAACACTGCCGATAACGAGACAGGCGAACAGCGCCGCCGCCATCACGAAAGAATGACCGTGCGTTTTTTGAAAAGAACTCACTTGAGTGACTCCAGAAAGGCCAGCAGGTCGGCGAGTTGCTTGGACGTCATGTCCTTGACCAGCAGTTCGGGCATGAGGCTTTTGGGTTGAGCGATAATCATTTCGACATTGTCGGCCGGAACGAGGATTTCCTTGCCATTCGCCTCCCTGATGACAACCTGTTTGTCGGTTCGGGACACGAGTAGGCCTGTGTACACACGGCCCTGCGTTGTTTCAACGAGATAAGCGCGAAATTTGGGGTCGATCTTTTTGGATGGGTTGAGTATCGACTCCAGGATTGCACGTCGATCGTTGTTTCTCGCAACAGTATCCAGGTCGGGGCCGACGGACTTCCCCTGTCGGGCGATCCGATGGCAATTGCGACATTGAACGCCAGCGGCCTTGAGGAAGAGTGTTCGGCCGGCTGCAGCGTCACCGGGGATGGCCAGGATCTGTTGTGGTTGGACGGTGGTTCCGAGTCTTTTGACTCGCTTGGCGTGGGGGAGAAAACGTTCGAAGAGGTCGCGGATTCGGACATCGGGGTGGTTGCCACCGGCGGCGATGACACGGCCCGCCAGTTGTGAGGAGAACGGAGTGTTGGGGTGGTCAACGGCGAGTGCGAGCTGCAAGGCGCCACTTGCAGAGGACAGCAGCGAGTCGATTGCGTGCTTCTGTTTGTCCGACGACTGGCCGGGCCGTTTTAGTGACTCGAGAAGTCCGTTGTGACGGTTTCGGAGTTGGAGGGCTGCGTTGTCACCAGTTCCGGGAGGTGCGAGTGCTGGGTCGAGCGATGCGATCCAGTCGTGGACCAGTTGCAGTCCTTTTCGGTCGACGACCTGTGAGCCAAAGTGGGGCATCCGGCCGCGTCCAAGCTTGGACATGCGGTAGAGCAGGACAGAGCGGTAAGGCGCCGCTGGTGCCATCACCCGTGCGGCGAGCATTCCGAACGTGCCCTGGGTCGGACGCGCTCCGAGAAGATTGGATTGTTTGAGAGAAAACTCGTAACGGATGTCCATGGCCGCGGTGCCACCACCGCCCCGGCGATGGCAGGTGGCACAGTTGACGTGCAAGTAGGCTCGGGCTCTTTGCTCGAGCGGGAGCGTTGTGTCCTGCGGGTCGGGCATTGGATTTGGAAAGGTTTTGGGCGCCCCGGCAACTACTCCAATGTGGGCCAGCGTGCGGAACTGGTTGTCTGTCACGTTGCCGTAATCGTGGTTCCGATTGAGTTGGGCCGGAGTGAAGCCATAGAGTGAACCGCCTCGGGTCGTGTGGCAGAGAATGCATTCGGTTCGACTTGCGTGGTGCCAACTCTGAACACGTGTTCCGCCCGGAGCGGAGGAATCGGTGACTGTGAAGAGGGAGTCACTGGCAACGTCCTGGGCCAGGACTGCGTCGGTGGCATCAGAGTTCCAGATGTAGTTGTACGCCTGCCAGGATTGGCCATTGAAGTGCAGGAGTTGCGTTTCTACTGGCCGGCGAGTTCGTGGGTCGCCGGCGACCATGTCGAGTGAAATTGTTTTTGCGAGGACGCCGTCCACAGGGAAGGCCATTCCGCCTGCCACGTTGCCGATCTGGATGTTGGACGTCTTGTGGAAGCCGAGTTGAGAGTCACCAGGGAGGGCAAAAAAGCGATCGGCCGCGGCATGGTCCGCCCAAGGGGCGGCCCCGATGGAATACCGGATCACACCCGGAGCGAGTTTTTGTGGGCTGGTGGAGGTGTAAAGTCCTGTTTGGCTCAATTTCTGTGGGAAATTCCGATTGACTGTCTTGGTGTCTCCCGGGATCAGCCTGTGGAGCCCCCCGCTGACATAGTCGACGATGTAGAGTTCGCCTGTGTTGTCGGTGCCAAAGCAGACAATCTGGAGGGTTGTGTCGACCAGTTCTCGAGATTCGGTCAGGCGGCGGCCGTCGTGGCGAGCGGACCAGATCTTGCCGGTCACGTAGTCGCCATAAACGTAGGCACCACGCAGTTCCTTCAAACGGGTTCCCGTATAAACTTCGCCGCCCGTGATGGAACGGGATTCGGTGTGTGAATGAGCCACTGCCGGCGGGGAAATTGATGTCGGCCCGCGGTTCCATTCTGGATGCACCGATTGAGACGCTTCCACAATGCTCCAGCCGTAATTGGCGCCCTTGGCGACACGGTAGATCATTTCCCACATTTCCCAGCCGACGTCGCCGCACCAAAGGGCTCCAGTGGTCCGGTCAAATGTGATCTTCCACGGGTTGCGGAAGCCGTAGGCCCAGACCTCGGGGCGGGCCCCCGGAGTCTTGATGAAGGGGTTGTCTGGTGGAATCGCGTATTGGCTGTCGTCGGAGCGTTTGTCGACGTCGATTCGCATGATGGTCGCTGGTAGGGTCCCGGGGTTCTGGCCATTGCGATGGCTGTCGGGCGGGAAGGCTCCGGCACCATCGCCGGCGCTGATGTAGAGGTAACCATCCGGTCCGAATTCGAGGCACCCTCCGTTATGACCGCCCGCAAGCCACTTGATGATGGGCTGTTCGGTCGACGGGTCGATTGTCGGGGGCGTGCTTTTGCTGACAGTGAACCTGGAGACGACCGTTCCGTCTGGATCACCGGCTTTACGGACGTACGTGATGTAACACTCGCGGTTGGTTTCGAAATCGGGATGGAAGGCCAGTCCGTAGACCTGTGTGAGTCCTGGGATTGCCGGGCCAAGATCCACCGTAAGATCCGGGGGTGACGTGTCTTGGCCGGGTGTGAAAGTCAGCACCTTTCCGGCCAACTCCACGACAAACAAACGGTCGGTTCCAGGGGCGCTGGTGAGTATGACCGGGTTTTTGAATTGGAGTTTTGGGAACACGCGTTGAACCGAGTAGGGCGGCGGCGGATCGGGTGATCCGGTGATGGTGGAGGTTGTCCACGGGACGCGGCGATCGAGTCCAAAAGGACGTGGTGGTTCGCTCGCATCGAGTGATACTGACGCGAGGAGCAAAAGCAAAAAAGGTGTTTTGCAGAAACAAAAATGGGACATGAGGCTGTCTGACAGATCGAGTAGCGGTGAATTGGCGGCGTGCATGGTACCGCTCTGGCGCACGAGATTCATCTCTTGCCACTTCTCCGGTGCACGGTCACAATCGCGTCCATCGAAATGAGCATGTGCCTGTGTACACGGGAGACGGAACTGTGAGCCAAATGATTCGTATTCGGAATGGGATCGCTTTGGGTGCGTTTTGTGGGCTCATTGCAGGAATCTCGGGTGTTGCCCAGTCGGAGGACAAGGAGACCGCAAAGTCACCGCCGACCAAAAAAAGCCAGCCCAGTGTCAAGAATATTGAGTCTTGGGTGAAGCAATTGACAAGTCGAGATTTTGCGGTTCGCCGAGCCGCGTCGCAGAATTTGGTGGGTGCCGGAGTTGCGGCGATAGGTCCGGTGGCGTCAGCGGCGGATGGTGACGATCTGGAAAGAACCATCCGGTGTGTGGCTATCCTCAAACAACTGCAAGCCTCCAAGCAATCAGATACGGGAATGGCCGCCCGAAAGGCGTTGGAACGGCTCACAAAAAGCCGAAACACAACGGTGGCACGGCGTGCTGAATCCGCACTGCCTAAACCGGATCCTGTTTCTGCGCCTCGGACCTCGATCCGGCTGGGGGGCGGCGGAGGGAATGCCAGGCGAATCTCGGTCCGGGTGACCAATGGTCAACGGACAATTGAGGTGACCGAGAAAGGACGCCCCCTGGAGTCGCGGCAAATTGTTATCCAGGACGAAAACGGAACCGGAATCCGGGTGGCAATCACTCGAAAGGTGAAAGGGAAGTCCGAAACCCGCGAAGTGAAGGCAAAGTCTGTCGAGGAATTGAAAACGAAAGACGCCGAGGCCTACAAGTTGTACAAGCTCTACGCGGAGAATAACGGGGCGCAGATACAGATCCGTCAGTTTGGTGGAGCTGTGCCGGGCAAGCTTCGAGGATTCAAGCCGTTCGGCGCGGCTCAGCCCGTGATTCCGTTGCCCCGGTTCTCACCTTGGCATCGGCAGGTCGAGGCGGCTCGGGAAGAAATCGCAAATGCTGTGATGAAGTTGCAGGAACTTGCGAAGCAACCGCAGCCTAAACCCGAAGCCTTGCAGGCGGTCGTCAAACAACTGGGCAATGCCGAAAAGGCACTCGCGGCTTTGCTGTCCGCGGGTGGAAAAACGGAGCGAAGACCACGAAGGCGGGCCGAGCCGCCGCGAAAGCCTTCCAAGCCACGCCCTGAATCAAAACCCAAGGCGAAGCCAAAACTGATCAAGACCTGATCGAAGCCGGGTTTGCTGGGAAACCACCGACGCTCGGGCCAACATTCGAATTTGGTGAGACCGAGTCGTGTTGTTCAGGCAAGGATATCCTTGACCAGTTCGCCATGGACGTCGGTCAATCGGTGACGGCGTCCCTGGTACTTGAAGGTCAGTCTCTGGTGGTCAATTCCCAGGCAGTGCAACAATGTGGCGTTGAGGTCGTGCACATGGACCGGGTTTTCGGCAATGTTGTAGGAATAGTCATCGGTGGTGCCGTATGACACTCCCGGTTTGATTCCGGCACCGGCAGCCCAGATCGAGAAACAACGTGGGTGGTGGTCTCGCCCGTAGTCAGTCTTGGTGAGTTTGCCTTGGCAGTAGACGGTCCGGCCAAACTCACCCCCCCACACGACCAGGGTGTCCTTGAGGAGGCCTCGCTGCGCCAGATCTCGCACCAATGCGGCGCTGGCTCGATCGGTCGCCGCACACTGTTCGGCGATCTTTGCCGGTAATGTGGCGTGTTGGTCCCATCCGCGGTGAAACAATTGAACGAAGCGGACGCCGCGTTCGCAGAGTCGCCGGGCGAGCAGGCAGTTGGAGGCGAATGTTCCCGGTTTGCGGGAATCGTCTCCGTACAGTTTGAAGATGTGGTCGGGTTCCGACGAGATGTCGGTGAGTTCCGGAACAGAGGTCTGCATCCGAAATGCGAGTTCGTATTGTGCCATTCGGGTGTTGATCTCGGGGTCACCCTGTTGCTTGAGTTTGAGTTGATTGATCCGGGCCAGGTCGTCGAGAAACCGCCGGCGGATCGGATTGTCGACTCCGTTTGGATTTGAGAGGAACAACACCGGGTCGCCCACGGACCGGAACTTAACTCCCTGGTATTTGCTGGGAAGAAAACCGCTGCCCCACAGGCGGTCGTAGAGGGGTTGTCCTCCTGACCCGGAGACCATGGCGACAAATGCCGGGAGGTCTTTGTTGAGACTTCCCAGGCCATAGGAGAGCCAGGAACCGAAACTGGGTCGTCCGGCCAGTTGTGCGCCAGTCTGGATGAACGTGATTGCCGGGTCGTGGTTGATGGCCTCGGTGTGAACGGTCTTCAGTACCGTGATCCGGTCGGCGATACTGGCTGTTTCGGGGATCGCTTCGCTGAGCCAGTGTCCGCTTTTTCCATGCTGTTTGAACGCAAAGGTCGACGGGGCGACCGGAAACCGTTCCTGTTTGGAAGTCATTCCGGTCAGGCGTTGGCCTTTGCGAATGGAGTCGGGGAGATCCTTGTTGTGTTGTTTTGCAAGTTGGGGTTTGTAGTCAAACAAGTCCAGTTGCGACGGTGCACCAGACTGAAACAGGTAGATGACTCGCTTGGCCTTGCCTGCAAAATGTGGCAGTGTTCCGGTCCCGGAACTTTCGGGGGCCGCGGTCGTTCCCGAAAAGCCATCTTGTTCCAGAAGGGTGGACAGGGCGGCCAGCCCAGCCGCAGAACGGTTCAAAAAACCGCGCCGGGCGATGGCAAAATGGTCGTTGAGAGGGTGAGGGAGGTTCATCTTTTTACTCGCGGCTGATGGCTTCGTCGAGGTTCAGCAGCAGGCTGGACAATGTGGTCCACGTGGCCACTTCTCTGTCATCCAGGCCGGGGTGACGGGGGGTGTCTCCGGCGGCGGCGAGTGTGGCGGCCGCCTCGGGGGCGCGGATGAAAGCCGATCGCTGGTGTTTCAGGTTGGCTAGAAGGATTGCGGATTCGGCCGGTGTGGGATGTCGGGAAATCGTCAGAAGAAAGACTCGTTCCAGCCGGGCCGAGTCTCCGTCGAGTGAGGAACTCAACACGCGTTCGGCCAGGACACGGGCGGATTCAGTGAAGGTGACGTCGTTCATCAAAGTGAGCGCCTGCAGTGGTGTGTTGGTTCGTGAGGGGCGAACCATGCAGGCCTCGCGGGTGCTGGCGTCAAAAGCCAGCATCGTGGGATTTGTGACGGTGCGTTTGGAGTATGTGTAGAGGCTGCGGCGGTGGAGATCGCCACCGGTGGACTGGTCGTAGTTCGTGGTGGAAGCGATTTCCTTCCAAAGGCCCTCGGGTTGGTACGGCCGGACCGAGGGGCCCCCAATTCTTTCGTTGAGAAGTCCCGCGGCGAACAAGGCTTGGTCGCGAATGACTTCGGCCGAAAGCCGATAACGAGGTGCCCTTGCCAAAAGTCGGTTCTTCGGGTCACGTTCCAATTGGGCGGGGGTCACTCGCGAGGATTGACGGTAGGTGCTGCTGGTGACGATCAGGCGGATGATGCCTTTCATGTCCCAGTCGTTGTGGTGAAACTCGGTTGCCAGCCAATCGAGGAGTTGTGGGTGTGAGGGCAGTTCGCCCTGGGAGCCAAAGTCCTCGGTCGTTCGAACAAGTCCAATCCCAAGGAGTCCCTGCCACAGGCGGTTGGTGATCACCCTGGCGGTGAGGGGGTTTTTCTTGTTGACCAGCCACCGGGCGAGTCCCAGGCGGTTTGGTGGGCTGTTGGCGGTCAACTTGGGGAGAGACCCCGGTGTGCCCGGTTGAACGGCAACGCCTGGCCGGTCGTACTGGCCCCGAACCAGGACGTGAGTTTTTCGGGGCTCTGGAAGGTCCTGCATGACCATGACTGTCGGAATCGAGTCATTGAATGCTCGCGCCTCGCGGCGTAGAGCGACGAGCCGATTCACAGTGTTCCGATGCGCCGGGCTGGCGTGCAGGGCAATGAAATAGTCGCGAAGCTTGGCGGCTTGGCCGGGAGTGCGCTTGTTGGGGGAGATTTTGAGAATAGACGGGATGTTGTCTGGTACGGCCAAGATGGAGACTTCAGTGGCGGTCAAGTCGCGTGAATAAATGCGGATGTCGTCGAGGAGCCCGGTGAAACGGCCGTCCGGGCCGCCGCCACCACCAATGCGAACCGGTTCGGTGGCAGCGAATGACTGGTTGATGAAATCCGCATCGACGACCAACGGCGTTGGAACACCGTCGAGATAGAGTTGGATTCCGGACGCCAATCGGCTGCCATCATAGGTGACGACGACGTGATACCAGCGGTTGGCCGAAATCGGTTTGGCCGAGCGAACACGGATTGAGTCATCCAGCCACCGGGCAATCAAGTTGATGCGGATGTGGCCGGACGCCAGGTCAACGTAGTACCCTTTTCCGCGATCCTGGTCGACCATCTTGGAAATCAGTGTTCCGCGGTCGATCCGGGCGGCGTTCAGCCAGGTGGAGAGTGACAGTGTGTCGCGATAGCCGAAGGGGGAGACAGTCTTATCTGTCGCCAGGTGTTCTCCGTTTTTCAGCCGTACGGCTTTTCCAATTTGGCCGTTGGCGTAGTCGGCCTCGGCGGGGAGAGGCAGTGCTGGTTGTTTGGCGTTGACGGTGTTGGTGAGGGTTCCGTCGAGTGGGAAGTGGGCGACCAGTCCGTCAGCGATCGACCAGTCTGTCCCCGCGGGCACCGCAGCCCCTTTTGTGCGCTCCCATTTCCGCTGTGCCATTCCCAACAGCGGGCGGAGTTTCAGGGCTGTTCGGGTGGCTTCGGAGATCGTGGTGGCGAGTTGCTGTTGTCGTTGGAGTTGGTCGGGCGTGGGCGCCTTGATGTAGGGGGGGGAATTCCCTTCCTTGATGGCGCGGCCGTTTTCGGGAACGTTGTTGAAATAGGCAAAAACCCGGTAGAACTCCTGTTGTGGAATCGGGTCGTACTTGTGTTCGTGGCAGCGCGCACATTTCATCGTCAGGCCGAGCCAGACGGTGGCGGTTGTGTCGACACGGTCGACGACATATTCAACCTGGAACTCCTCGGGAATCACGCCTCCCTCGCTGTTGCCTCTGTGGTTGCGGTTGAAACCGGTGGCGATCAGTTGGTCAAGAGTGGGCTTGGGCAACAGGTCGCCGGCCAGTTGTTCGACGGTGAATTCGTCGAAGGGCTTGTTGTGGTTGAAGGCGTCGAGAACCCAGTCTCGCCATCGCCACATCGAGCGGGGTCCGTCGTTCTGGTATCCACTGGTGTCGGCATAACGTGCGGCGTCGAGCCAATTCACAGCGAGGTGTTCG
>CAWVUS010000080.1:0-17685 GCA_963933195.1 uncultured Planctomycetaceae bacterium | reverse complement strand
CGGCGATGGCACTCTCACCGGTCGCCAGTGTCCACCGCTCAATCTCCATGTTCAGGAAATACTGGGTGATCACTCCCAGGATGCAGGCCCAGAAGAAGATGAAGCCGGCCTTGTACGTGATGTACGGCCAGAGCACGAACTCGCCCGACCCCAGGGCCAGACCAGCCAGCATGATGCTGGGCCCCACCATCTTCTTCCACGAAATCGGTTCCGGCAGGTCCCGCCATTTCAACGGCGGCAGTGATCCACAACGGACCGTTTCATCCGGGACAGTCGCCTGATCAGCGGCCACCGGCGGTACTGCTTCCGGTCCACCCGAGGTGATGTTTTCGTCCGACATCAGCGTTCTCTCCCACTGCCATTCGAAGAACCGGCCATCGTCTCACCTCATCCGGTCTGCGGCAACTCCATCAGTTCTCCAAACCGCTCCAGGACCCTCCGCCGCAGTGGGCCGGCCTCCTCACCATCGATTTCACCACTGCGGACCAGGTCGAACGCGATCTCACGTGTCTCTTCAAGCAGTTCACGGTCGGCGATCAGGTCGGCCACTCTCAGGGGAAGTTCCCCATGCTGCCGGACGCCCAGCACATCACCGGGCCCCCTGAGCAAAAAATCGGCCTCGGCGACGGAGAACCCGTCGGCGTGCTGATCCAGCACGCCGAGCCGCGCGGTCGACGATTCGTCTCGACGACCAGCCATCAGGAAGCAGTATCCCTGGTAACTCCCCCGACCAATCCGACCTCGCAACTGATGCAACTGGCTCAGGCCAAACCGCTCGGCCTGGTGGACAACCATCAACGTCGCGTTGGGCACGTCGACACCCACCTCGACCACCGTCGTCGCCACCAGCACCCGGGTGCGACCATCGCGGAAGTCCTGCATCGCAGCCGATTTCTCGTCGTTGTCCAGCCGCCCGTGGACCAGGCCCACCGAGAGTCCCGCCAGTTCGTTTTCGCGAAGCCTCTGCCAGGTCTGCTCCGCCCCCATCCCTTCCCCGGTCTCCTCGTCGGCGTCGATCCGTGGACACACCACGAACGCCTGCCTCCCCGCCGTGACCTGCTCCCGGACAAATGTCCAGGCCTTCTCTCGAGTGTCCTCGTCCCAGACCACGCTGGTGACTACCGGTTGCCGCCCCGGAGGCAGATCGTCGATTGTGGTGACATCGAGATCGCCGAACTGTGTCAGGCACAGGCTGCGTGGAATCGGTGTGGCTGTCATCACCAGCACGTGCGGCGACACGGCCTGGTCCTCGTCGGTGAACCGGGATCTCTGAATCACCCCGAACTTGTGCTGTTCGTCGATCACCGCCAGGCCCAGTGAATCGAACTGGACATCCTGCTGAATCACGGCGTGGGTTCCGACAACCAGTTGGACTTCTCCGGAAGCAATCCGTCGAATCGTGTCACGACGGTCGGCAGCGGTGAGTTGGCCGGTCAGCAGTGTACGTTCCACGCGGCTGCCTTCCAGCAGGTCCTCGATCGTCTGCCAATGCTGCCTGGCCAGCAGCTCGGTCGGGGCCATCAACACCGCCTGGTGGCCACCCGCAATGGCCACCAGCATCGCGTAAACCGCCACCGCGGTCTTTCCCGCCCCGACATCGGCCTGGAGAAGCCGGTGCATGGCGTGGTCCTGGTTCATATCCGCGACAATTTCTCCCACCGCTCGTTCCTGGCCGGCCGTCAAATCGAACGGTATACGACGTCGGATCCGTGAATCGATCTTGGCCGAGACCGGAAGGCTCGGTGCTCGGCCAGACTGTCGCCACGCGCGGCGGCGGAGAGCCAGGCCGAGTAGAAACTCGAGCAGGTCATCGAAAATCAACCGCCGTCGTGCCGCCAGGTAGTCGTCGATCGAGCCGGGACGATGCACGCCATGCAATGCCTGGTGCAGGCCCACGACGTTGAAACGCTGCTGCCATGGTTCTGGGATCGGGTCGTCGATGTGTTCAACAAACCGGTCAACGGCATCTCGCGTGATCCGACGCATCACCTCCATCGTCACCCCATCGGTCAAGGGGTACTTGGGCAACAGGCCACCGTGTGCATCCAGGTCATCGGCATCGATGGTCTGGATCCGGGGATGAGTCATCTCCCAGCGGCCCGCACGTCGTTTGGGCTTTCCGGAGAACAGGACGGCATCGCCATGCTGGACCCGTCCCAGCACCCAGTTCTGGTTGAACCACGTGGCCTTCAGGAACCCGTCGCCGCTGTCGATAACAATCGCCGCCATCCGTCGCCCGCCCGATATCCTGCGATCGGCCAACTCGACCACTTCTCCCCGTACCGTCTGCAGGATGTCGGGTTCCAGTTCCCCCACCCGCCGGACCTCCGTCAGATCGACCAGGTCACGGGGCAGATGCCACAACAGATCCTCAACCGTCTCGATCTCCAGTCGTTCCAGGGACTCGGCGCGGACCGGGCCCACTCCGGCCAGAAACCTCACCTGGGTCTGCAACGGGGACTCGTCCATGAACTCATTCGCCTGGGAATGACGTGGCCAACTATCCTAACGAGTTGGCCCTGACGAGTTGGCCCTTCATGCGGTCGCCACGACCACCGATCAGGAATCGACCGGGTCGAATTCGTGCGAGGCGGCCACGGCCAACTCGTCACACCGCTCGTTCTCGGGATGACCGCTGTGCCCCTTGACGACCGTGAAACGAACATCGTGTCGATCAAGCAACTCGTCCATGTCCTGCCACAACTCGACGTTCTTGACCGGCTTGAAGCTCTTGCCTTCACGTCGCCGCCAGCCGTTGGCCTTCCAGCCGGGCATCCACTCCGAAGCGCCCTTGGCCACGTACACGCTGTCGGTAATCACCTCGACCTCGGAACGACGTGTCAGGGCCCGCAGGCCCTCGATCACCGCCTGGAGTTCCATGCGATTGTTGGTCGTCGCCGCATCCCCGCCGGCGACCTCCTTCTCCGTACCGGTAGCCGGATGTTTCAGCAAGAAGGCCCAGCCGCCTGGACCGGGATTGCCGCGACAGGCACCGTCGGTGAACAACTGGACCAGCGACATCGGTTCACACGCCCCCCAACCGCTTGCTGGAACGCACCACCTCAACCCGATTCGCTACCGCTCGCGGTAGACGATCCGACCACGATTGAGGTCGTAGGGCGAGATCTCCACGATCACGCGGTCACCCGGCACGATCCGGATAAAGTGCTTTCGCATCTTGCCGGCAACATGACACATCACGACATGGTCGTTGTCCAACTTGACTCGAAACTGGGTGTTGGCCAAGGCTTCAGTCACGTTGCCTTCAGCTTCGATGGCCTCTTCTTTGGCCATGGGCAATCCGTCCTCGCGGTCTAGGGAAAATCGGTTCTGCGACGGGCGGATTATATCAACGGTGGCCCCACTCGACCAACACCAGACTGCCGGCAATATTTCCTCCGGCGAGGTCACGGGTCGGCCCGTTGAGCCGATCGGTGGAGGCGACTAGGATGAGTCACGGCCCAAGTACAGCAACAATCCGAACCGGAGTCCGATGGCGATGACCGAATGCCTGGTCGCCTTGGGAGGCAACATCGGAGACGTGGGCGGCACATTTGCCGCGGCGCTCGAAATGCTGGCCACCCAGTCCACCATCGAGATCACGGCCGTCAGTCGCTGTTTCGTGACCGAACCGGTCGGTGAAAACGCCGGGGCCGCCTATCTCAATGCCGCGGCCGCCCTGGACACCTCGCTGCAGCCCGACCAACTTCTCGAAACAACCAAGCAAGTCGAGCACCAGTTGGGACGGGAACGGGACCACGCCACCTGGGCCCCCCGCACCGTTGATCTTGACCTGGTCACCTACGGCGACCTCGTCATCCAGAATGACCGCCTCCGGGTGCCACACCCGGGTTGCTGGTACCGACGCTTCGTTCTCGACCCGGTCTGCCGAATCGCCGGATCGACCCGGCATCCCGCCAGCCAACTCACCTTCGATCAACTTCGCGAACGTCTGCTGGTCCGCCCACTGCCGGTCTGGCTGGACAGCGACGACCGTGATGAACGGATTGAGGAATTGCGAGAGCGGTTTCCAGAAATCGTGTGGGTCACCGACCCCGTCGCGATCCAGGACAACGGAATCGCCCTGCCCGGCAATCCCGTTCCACCCGATTCACTCGTGGACGTTCTCACCGCCGCTGTCGGCGGAGTGGAACTGGCCGACGAGATCCCGGGCTGGCCCGAACCGGGCTCCGCTCCAGCAGCGTCACCCGGCGGCGACTCTACTTGACCCGGACCTGGGTCGAGAGGCCGTATTTCAGATCGCCAACCTGGTAGACCAGGTGACCGTAGAGCACCACGTGGCCGCCGGTTTCCAGTTGGACGTCACCAATCAACCGGTCGCCCTCGCGGCGCAACTCGGTGGAGTTGAACTTCGACTTGCGGAAGTCGAGCGTTTGGCTGCGGGCCGACCAGAGTTGACCGGAGACCGGAGTCGGGTCCGAGGCGATCTCGAGGTTCAGGCCACCCGGCTGGTCCCCGTGCTTCCAGGTGATCTGTGGCATAGGACGTCCCGTGGCAACCGAACGGAAAAAGGCTGCCAGGGTCGACCGCAATTGCTGTTCGCCTCCCCGTAGCCCGTGCCCGGCGTTGGGAATGTACAGGGCGTATTTCGGACCGGAGAGTTCCGTCCAGTAATTGTTCAGCGCATCGACACACCAGTACGGGTCGTTGGTCCCGTTGATGACCAGCTTGGGCTGGGTCAACCGCCCCCGGTAGGCATAGGGGTCGACCCATTTCCACAGTGGCAGGTTGGGGCGTTTCTGCATGAGCGCGATCAGCCCCTTGCTGGTGTAAGCCCGGATCTGACGGCTGAACTTGCCCCACTGCCGTTTCTGGTGCTTGACCTGCACCGGCATGTTCAACATGTCGATCACCTTTGGAGCCAGCCCCACCACCCGCTTGTCGACAGCCCCTGTCAGCCATGTCGTCCATCCGCGTTTGGAGGCGCCGGTGACCACGAATCCCTTGATCGTGGTTTTCCATTTCTGCTGGGCCAGTTCCTGTACTGCATCCATGGCTCGTACGGCACTCTTGACCATCGGAAACAGCAACGGCCAGGTGGAATCCCCGGTCTTGAGATGCCGCAGGAATGTCTCGCTGATCAGGTTGTCTTCGGACTTGTTGCCCAGCAGAGGTTGGTTGGGGACCTGGTACAGCACGGCGACGCGAGCAGAACAAGACTTGGCCAGTTCGGCAAAACGCGTCAGATTTCCACGAGATGGTTCGCTACCGGTCGATCCACCGGCAATCACCAACACCATGTGGTCAGCGTGTGCGATCCGGGCCGGTTCCAGCACCAGCAGCCGGTGCTGCCACGTGATGCCATGCCAGGTCTGGGAGACCAACTTCAAACGGTGCATCCGGCCACGGCCAGTCTGATCGGTCGCCTCCAGCGTCCACTTGTAAGAACCGTCCTTCGTCGTGACGTATCTCTCCAGTGCATTGGGCTTCTCCACAGCCCCAACTCGTCCCCCGACAAGCAGCCAGGACGTGGTGATCAGCAAGCAGGCCAGTTTGATCAGCCCTGCCAGCGAGACGGAGAACGGCTTCAAACCATGCTCCAATCTGTTTCGTAAGACGTACATCCTCGTAACCCCTGACCGGCCCCTGTGGGGGGCTTGTTTGCAATGTGACACAAGGTATCTAAGATAGTCGTTTCGCGAAGGAAACAGACAGACCCGGGACGAATGGGACCGGGCATTTGCCGTCACACAGCTCGTGCTGCCAGCGGAGAAAGAGACCCGTGAGTGATCTAGCAACCCAAGTGACAGCGGCCCAGGAGGCCCTGGACGCCCACACCGTGAAAATGGTGCAGTGGCACTTCAATCCTGAAACAGGTTCTCCCTTCTGGCTCGAGCAGGCCGGTGACCTCGGTTTCGATCCGCTCACCGACGTCACGTGTTTCGACGACCTGAAGAAGTTCCCCCTGTTCGAGGACGATTCGCTTCGTGGCGGACCGGTCCAGAGATGGATTCCCAAGGGACTGGCCGACAAGCCGGCCTATGTCTTTGAAACCGGCGGCACCACCGGCACCCCCAAGTCACGCGTCGTGATGGACGATTTCCGGATCGACTACGAGTTGTTCAGCGAAACGCTCCCCGACGAGATGTTCCCACCCGGCTCCAACTGGCTGATGCTGGGCCCCTCGGGACCCCGACGGCTGAGGCTGGCGGTGGAACACCTCGCTCAACACCGTGGCGGCATCTGCTTCTGTGTTGACCTGGATCCTCGCTGGGTCGTCAAGCTGCTCAAAAAGGGCAAGACCCAGGAAGCCAAGGACTACGCCGAACATGTGATCGACCAGGCGATGACCGTGCTGGAAGCCGGTCACGACATCAAGTGTGCCTTCTCGACACCGAAACTGCTGGAGGCCCTGGCCCTGAGACTGATCGACAAGGGTTCCAGCGTCGCGGAGGCAGGAATCACGGGCATCTTCTGTGGCGGCACAGAGTTCACTCCACAGTGGTACCGCTTTGCCCGCGAGGAACTGCTGGGACCGGAGGTCTACATCACCCCGACCTACGGCAACACGCTGATGGGCCTGGCCTGTGGCAAGCCATTCGACCCGGCCGACGACTACAAGATCACCTACTACGCCCCGCAACCACGCGCGGTGGTCGAGGTCGTCGACTTCGACGATCACAAGCAGGTCGTCGGACACGGCGAAACCGGACGGGTGAAGCTGTACACGTTGACCGACGAATTGTTCATCCCCGGATTCCTCGAGCGAGACGAGGGGGAACGGGAAGAACCGCACGAGAAATACCCGTGGGACGGAGTCAGCAGCGTGCGACCCTTCCACGTCTTTGCCAAGACCACCACTGTCGGTGTTTACTAAGCCCACCGCTCACACATTCGACATCACTCCCGTGCCGACCAAGGCACTTCGAGACCAAGGACAGGATCATGATCGAGATTCCCATCGTTCGCTGGGGCGAGCCGTACGAGAGCATGGAGAAGATGGACGTTGTCCACTTCGAGAGCGGTGAGACGCTGGCACAGGTCCACGAGGCCAACGCCGGGCTGATTCGCATGGACATGCGGAAGGCTGCTCGTGCCCGCGAAATCCTCCGCGAATTCACGATCGAGCAACTGGTCGACATGGTCGCCAAGGCGGGTGATTACTACGTCAACGACACCCTGCCCCTGGGCAACGGCGACCAGTCTCCCGACGACTTCTGCAAGATGCAGTCGGCCACCACCGGCCTGCCAGAACACATGTGCCGCATGAACATGACGAAGAATGCCTTCGTCATGAAGCACATGCACGAGATTCTCGACGCGTTGACCCGCGGCCTGCCCTACAACATTCTCAGCGACGGATACGGTGTCGAAGACCGGGGCGTGATGGTCAGTTACCAGGCCAACTGCAACGCCGCCGGTTGGGTGCTGCCCTCCAACAGCCCCGGTGTCCACACGTTGTGGCTACCGGTCATCCCCCTGCAAATCGGCCTGGTGCTCAAGCCCGGCCCCCAGGAACCGTGGACGCCGTTCCGAATGTACGAGGCGTTTGCCAAGGCGGGGATTCCGCGTGAAGCCATCTCGATCTACCCGGGTGGAACAGCCAAGGGGCCCGAACTGGGCAGCGCCGTGCTGGAAACGTGTGAACGGAGCGTGATCTTCGGCGGCCTGGCCACCATCGAACGCTACATCGGCAACCCCAAGGTCAGTGCCCATGGCCCCGGGTTCTCAAAGATTTTCCTGGGCGACGACAAGGTCGACGATTGGGAGAATTACATCGACCTGATTGCCGACAGCGTCTACGTCAACAGCGGCCGCAGTTGCATCAGTTGCTCGGGCATCTGGGCCAGCCGGCACACCGCCGAGATTGCCGACGCACTGGCCCAGCGACTGGGTCCCATGGCTCCTCTGCCGATGGACAACCCCGACAGCGGGTTGGCAGCTTTCACGATCCCCGGGGCGGCCGAGGCCATGAGCGGCCAAATCGACGACGGCTGCAAATCCCCGGCCGTGACCGAAGCAACCGCCGAGTACCGCGACGGTGACCGGTTGGTTCAGAACGAACGCTGTGATTTTCTGAGGCCGACCGTGCTCCACGTCACCGATCCCGACGACACGATGGCCAACACCGAGTACATGTTCCCGTTCTGCAGCGTGGTCGAATGCCCCCAGGACCAGTTCCTGGCCAAGTCCGGCTACACTCTGGTCGGCTCGCTGCTCTCCGACGACCAGGAACTCGGCCGTTCCTTCCTCGATGCCACCAACATCGACCGACTCAACATCGGTGAGGTCAAGACCATCCAGTTGAACTGGCTGCAACCTCACGAAGGCAACATCATCGACTTCCTGTTCCGGGCCCGTGCCTTCCAGGACGCCCCGCCGCCGCCGCATTGAGCACTCCCGAGGCCGTCTTTCCGCACAACCGGTTCCCGGCTATGCTCACGGCATGATGCCTTTCAGCAAGTTGTTGCGAGTCGGGTCACTGGTGCTGCTGTTTCTCGTCGGTTCGTCCGTCGAGTCGACCGGCCAATCCTCCGACGCCAGACCAAAAGCCGAGATACGCACGAGGGTCCGCGTCGAATTGCTGACCGATCGTCGTGGAGCCCCACTGGCGGCACAGCGGTGGGCGAAACTGTTCCAACGGTTTCAGGTCCCGCTGAGAATCCGCCGGGGACTCGGCGGGGAACGGACTGCCGTCCGCGAGACAATCAGTGGGCGAACCCGCCAGGTCACCGTCGTTGGCAAGCTCGATCGGTCGGGAAGAATTCTGGTGCCCGGCAAGTCCTTCTCGCCCGGCAACCCGACAACGCTCGAAAAGTGGCTGAAAGAACTGGGAACCTTTGGTGCCAAAGGGAATCCCAGCGGTCAACCCGCCTTCGGGCTCACTGAAGGCCAGTTCAACTCGCTGTTCGAAACCCTCGCCCGGCCGGTTCGTACCGACCTCTCGGGCAAACCACTCACCGAAGCCATCGCCGCGGTGGGCATCCCGCCCGCGTTGCCGCTCAATCTCGCCTCGTTGGGGGCCGACACCATCGTCCCACCACGGACCAACGGCAAGGGGCTGTCCCGAGGCTCGACCCTGGCTGCATTGCTGGCGATCCGCGGCCTCGCCTTCCGGCCGCGACGGACTCCCGCCGGCCGGGTCGAACTGCAGATCGTCAAGCCCGTGATCGGAAAAGCCGTTGGAACAACAACCTGGCCCCTGGGCTGGCCCCCGCGACTCAGCCGACTCAAAACAGCTCGACCGCTGTTCCAGATCGTCCCGGTCAACCTCGACAAGGCCGCCTTCCTGGACGTGGTTGATACCATCACCGAAAAAACCGAGGTCCCGATGCTGATCGATCACCAGGGCCTGGCGGCCCGCAAGATCGATCCGACCAGGCTGTCCGTCACGGTTCCCGCCAAGAAAACCTCGTGGTTTCAGTTGCAGAAGAGTATCACCAATCCTCATCATCTGACCCGCGACCTGAGAATCGACGAGGCGGGCAAGCCGTTCGTCCTGGTCACTCCGATCCAGGTCAAGCCAATCAACAAGAAGTAACTCCCTCGCCCGATCTCTCAATTCCTGGCCCCCTCATGTTCAACGCCAACCAGGTCGTCGACCTCCTGCAGGAACTCTCGTTCACCCACGTGGTGACGATTCCTGACAGCACCCTGGGCCAGTGGGAAAATGACCTGAAGGCATGCGATTCGATCGACTACGTCGGCGTGTGCCGCGAGGGGGAAGCGTGGGCGGTCGCGGCAGGACTGCACCTGGGCGGTGCGACGCCGCTGGTCCTGATCCAGTGCACGGGATTGTTCGAATCTGGTGACTCGCTCCGCAATGCACTGTTCGATTACCGGTTGCCCCTCTTCGCCATGATCGGCTACCGGAGCTTCCTGAACCAATCGACCCTTCCCGGAGACACCTGCCTGACCTTCACCGAGCCGATCCTGGACGCCTGGGGCATGGACTGGGCACTTTACGACAACGCCGAGAACACGCCAGAACAGCTGGCAGCGATTGCCGCCCAGTGCCTGCGGTGCCGGGAGTCGGGCGTGGCGGGCGTGGCGCTGGTCGCCGAGGGGAGAGCCTAGACGTGTCACAAACGACAACTGGAATGCCGCTGGTCGAGTCGCTCAACGTACTGCGAGAGATTCGTGGCGATGACGAAGCGGTGCTGACGGTCATGGGCACCGCCCGCGAGTGGATGGCACTGGGTGAATTGCACCCGCTGGACTGGATCTATGTTCCCTCGAGCATGGGGCAAGCCCCTTCGCTGGGACTGGGCATGGCCCTCGCACAACCCGACAAGCAGATCATCGTGTGCAACGGTGACGGCTGCATGCTCATGAACCTCGGCACACTGGTCACCATCGCCAACCAGGCTCCTTCCAACTACACCCTGATCATTTTCGACAACGGGATCTACGAGATCACTGGTGGGCAACCGACCCCGGCCACTTCAGGCGAATACCCACTGGTCGACCACCCGGCCCTGGCGCGGGCCGCCGGGTTCCAACAGGTCTTTGTGTTCGATCAGCTCGATGACTGGATGGAGTCGGCTCGTGACGTGATCGACGCCCCCGGCCCCACCTTCGTCCATCTCAGCATCGCCCCGGTCCCCGGAGCCGTCGGCCCCCGATCGCCCAGCTCCGCACCTCCACGGGCCGTCGAATTTGGCAAGGCGTTGCAGGGATAGACACCGGCCATCCGCCCGCGACTACGGCTTCGCCGTTCCGTCGCAACGACACACCATCTCGCCGCAGCCGGGACAGCCCGAGCCATACTTCTCGAGCACAGCCCGCTCCAGGTTGACTTCAGCCACGTTGGCAATCGTGGCCAACCAGGCCAGCACGTCGGCGAATTCGGCCGAGGTCGCCGCCCGATCACCCTCGCGGAGGGCCGCGGCCAATTCCCCCACCTCCTCCATCAACCACATGAAGGTCCCGTCAATCCCGCGCGCCTCGTCCTTGGACGAATACATCGTCCCGATCAATTGTTGGAGTTGGCCCAGGGTCAGCGTGGGGGAATTCTCGGTTGGCATCGATCTGGCCCATCCTCACTGCGAAATACCGGGATGACAATCAGAGCCGGGATCTCGATCAACTGACAATTCACCAATCCGATGGTGTCAAAAAAAACACGCCGCGGCCCCGTGAATGCACGGGACCGCGGCTATCGTAAACAAACCTCTTGTGTAGCTCCGGCGGTTGCTGTGAGCAAAACGGACATCGCCGTAGACAAACCGGGGGGTCACCGGCCGGCACACCTCTGTCCCACACTCTTTACAACGGCACCTCCGAGTAATTGGCTATCCAAGAGGTCTGGTAACCACGCATCACAGTAGATCGGCACGATAGAAACGGTAATTTGGGCAAAACCAAGAATTCGGATAGTTATGGCAATAGCACCGCGCCAATCGACCACTAATGACCGGTTGTATCGATCAGCACGACCTGTCGGGCGAGAAGCAACCCGACAAGAAAGGACTCGAGTCGATACAATCGTCACGGATCGATCGATCGATCGATCCAACCGGCAATTCCAGTCCCGGTGCCAACAGCCAAGGAGCAACCACGATGACACAGTTTTTTCGAGACAACCAAGCCGGCCTGACAACTGAATTTTCACGGCGTAGCTTCCTGGCCACCGGCCTTGTCTCGGGTGCGGCTGTGATTGCAAACCAGGCCGTTGGGTCGATCAGTGCCACCGCAGCTCCTGCCAAGAAATCGCCTTACGCCGAGTTCAAGATGGGCATCCAGAGCTATTCGCTCCGAGGATTTGATGCCCCCACGGCACTCAAGCACACCCGGACACTTGGCCTGAAATTCTGGGAGGCGTATCCCCGGCACGTTCCACTGGGGACTTTGCCGGCCCACATCGCCAAGCAAAAAGCCATGCTCGCCAAGGCAGACGTCAAACTGACGGCCTACGGAGTCCTGGGTTTTGATGCCAACGAGGCCAAAGCCCGACAAGCATTCGACTTCGCACGCAAGATGGGGATCGACTCGCTGAGTGCCAATCCCAAGAAGGACAAGGCCACCTTCGATCTGTTGGACCGGTTGGTCGATGAGTACAAGGTGGCGATCGCGATCCACAATCACGGTCCCCGAGCACTGTACGACAAGATTTCTGACGTCGAAAAGATGGTCAAGGACCGGCACCCACTGATCGGTGCGTGTGTTGACACCGGGCACTTCCTGAGAAGCGACGAGGATCCCGTGGAAGCGATCCGTCGCCTGGGCAAGCGAGTCTTCGGCGTCCACCTGAAGGACGTCAAGACCGTCACCACCGGCGGCAAGAAACAGAAACTCTTCAAGATTCTTGGCGAGGGAGACCTCGACGTCGCGGGCTGCCTGAAGACGCTCCGCAAACTCAAGTACCAGCGGATTGTGGCCCTGGAATACGAAGAGAATCCCAAGAACCCGCTTTCGGATCTCGAGATCTGCCTGAAAACCGTCCGTACGGCGATCAAATCGCTGGGTTGATCAGTTGCCGGCAGCGTCCGCGAGAATCACGAGGTTGTCCCGGTGGACAACCTCCGAATAGGGCAAACTGCCCAGTCGATCCGATATCTCGTCGCTCCGCCGCCCTGCCACCTCTCGGGCATCTCGTGCATCGTAATTGACCAGTCCCCTGGCGAATTCACGTCCGCCCGGATCGGCCAGCGAAATGATATCGCCGTGGACAAAGCTCCCCTCCACGGCCGTCACACCGATCGGCAACAGTGAACCGCCAGTCTCGCACAAGGCCCGACAAGCTCCCTCGTCGAGCACCACGCGGCCCTGCGGAGTCGCCGCGTAACCAATCCAACGTTTCCAGGCAGGTAGAGTGGCTCCGTGGGCGAGGAACAGTGTCCCGACTTCGCGTCCGGCCAGCACGTCATCGAGAACTTCCGGCCGTGTCCCATTGGCCACAATGACACTCTCGCCCACGGCCGTCGCACTCTTGATGGCTTCCAATTTTCCCGTCATCCCACCTCGCCCTCCGTGACTCTGTTCGGCGCGGACCAGGTCGAACAATCCATCGTCCCACTGCTCGACCAGGCGGATCGGTTCCTGGTCCTCGGGCCCGGCAAACAGTCCGTCGACGACCGTCAGCAATACCAGCAACGGAGCCGGCAGCAGGTTGGTCACCAGCGCGGCCAGCCGATCGTTGTCTCCGAAACCAATCTCATCAACGCTGACCGTGTCATTCTCGTTGACAATGGGCACGGCGCCGTATTCGAAGAGCGTGTTGAGCGTGTTGCGGACGTTGAGATACCGTCCCCGCTCGGTGAAATCCTCTGCCGTCAGCAACAACTGAGCGGCGTGCGCACCGTGTCGTCCAAGGCACTCGTCGTAATGATGGATGAGACGAGCCTGGCCGGCAGCGGCGGCGGCCTGCAGGTGAGGCAGGTCACCGGGGCGTCCGCCCAACTCGAGTACATCGACCCCGGCACCAACTGCTCCACTGGAAACAATCACGACCCGCCTGCCGGTCTGTCGGATCCGTTCCACCGCTTCCACGAGGCTGGCGATACGGTCCACGTCCAACGTGGCATCCGACCGCGAGATCACATTGGTGCCGACCTTGACCACCAGGGTTTCGGCCGTCTCGATCAACTCGCGGCGTACCAGGGAAACGGAAGTGTTCATGGATCAGTTTGAACCGGGATTTTGAAATCGTTCCATCTCTTCTAGTCCATACCTCCTGACCGCGAAAGTGCGTCTGCCCCGTTGGTATGGTCTCGACCGCTCGTTATGATGCACTCTCAGTCGCTTACTTATCCTGGACGCGCACGGACGCTGGATACCATGGCCGAGTTGTTCCACGAGTGTGGCATTGCCGCGGTTTACCACTTGCCTAACCGCGAGACGAGCCGCCTGGCGCCCTCGCAAGGAGCGCAGGAAACATCTCGGCTAATGCCCCGACTGCTGCTGGACATTCAGAACCGCGGCCAATTGGCCGCCGGAATGACCACCTTCAGCCCCGACCGGAAACAATTGATCGACACTCATCGTGACGTCGGCACCGTCACCGAGGTGTTTCATCTCAGCCACCCCGAACCGGCCGAGATGATGATGCAGAAGTACGCCGGTCCCGCTGCGATCGGACACGTTCGCTACGCCACCTGCGGCCAGGATGATCGCAGCTATGCACAGCCCTTCGAACGTCATCACATCCAGAGGTCAAAGTGGTTCAGTTTCGCCTTCAACGGCCAACTGGCCAACTACCCCCAACTCCGCAAGGAAATCCTCTCTCATACCGATTTCCATCTCGCCCGTGAGACCGACACCGAGATCCTGATGCACCTGCTGTGCCAGGAACTCGCTGGTGACCAGACTCCCGACCTGCTCGACGTGCTCAGTGGAGTCACACCCTGGCTGGACGGGGCCTACAACATCGTGTTTCTCAATGCCCAGGGTGATATGTTCGTGGCCCGCGACCCACTGGGTATCCGCCCGTTGTGCTTCGCGATCGAAGGCCCCATGTTCGCCGCCGCCAGCGAAAGCGTGGCACTGTCACAACTGGGTTTCCACGACAAGGATATTCACAGCCTGCCGCCAGGCGGTGCCGTGATTATCCAGAATGGCGAGATCGACGTCCTGCAGTTTGCTCCCTCGCCCAAGAGATCCCACTGTTTCTTCGAGTGGATCTACTTCGCCAATGTCGCCAGCACCCTGGACGACCGCAGCGTTTATATGACCCGCAAGTCGCTCGGCGTGGAACTGGCCCAACTCGAAGACGTCCCGATCGATGACGACACGATCGTGGTGCCTGTCCCGGACACCGCCAAGGCCGCTGCCGCCTCGATGGCTTTCGAACTTGGGGTCCCCTGTCTCGAGGGACTGATGAGAAACCGCTACGTGGGCCGAACCTTTATTGAAGGCACCAATCGGGCCGACAAAGCACGGCTGAAATACACGCCCTTGCCAGAAGTCCTCCGCGGCAAAAGGGTCCTGGTGGTCGAGGACACGATTGTCCGTTCGACCACGATGCGTGCGCTGGTTTCACAACTGCGCGAACGCGGCGGGGCACGTGAAGTGCATGTCAGAGTGGCATGCCCGCCGATTGTCTCGCCCTGTTTTTATGGCATCGACATGTCAACCATCTCGGAACTGTTCGCACCGAAATTCATGGAGGGGGCTGAAATGACTCCCCAGATCGAACAGCAGATGGCCAAAAGTCTCAACGCCGACAGCCTGAGGTATCTCCCAATCGATTCGATCGCGAGATCGATCGACTTGCCGCGTAATCACCTCTGCCAGGCCTGCATCGACTCGAATTACCCCACAACGGCCGGAACCGAGCTCTACCAGATCGCCCTGGGCAACGAGGGAGCGCCGGCCGGGACACGAACTTACGACACGACTGAAACCGTTCCCACTCGAACGTAAACCGTTCGGATCCAACCCAACGACGCGTGCCACGCTCGTGCCATCCGATCAGTCGACGTCGTATTCGGCAGCCAGGCGGGTCAGCCCCGACAGCGCCGCCTTGTCAACACCATCGGTCCAGTGGATCTCCACCGACGCCTCCGTGTTGCCAACCAGTTCTCGAGCCGCCACCTTGATGTGCCCGCTGCGGTCGTAACCGTATTGCACCTCGATCGGTGTTCCAGCAGCCAGTCCGGGCGGAAGATCTACGACACGGAAGTCACCGATCACAACGCACGAATCAACGTCACTGACCTCCCCCTCGAGCAGCCGGATGTAAATGGCTCGCGGGTTGTCGGTGTTGGTCACAAACCGCTGGGTCACCTGGCAGGGCACCGGTGTGTTGCGAGGAATCATGATGTGGTTCCACCGTGACTTGGTGTCGTCCCGGTCGGTCACTTCAACTCCCAGTGAATGCGAATTGACGTTGGCGGTGCTGATCTCCCGCAGTCGACGCCGCAGTGCCTGGCCGGTGCCGCCATCGACACCCTCTTCTCGAGACTCAAGAATGGCCGCATGGATCGCCGCGCCCTGGGCCACGGCCAACTGCGGATCCAGCAGGTCGCTGGGGGGTTGGCCTCCCAGTTCCTCGAGCATCGTCCGCACACCGGGCATCGCGGTCGATCCGCCTATCAACACGATCTCGTCCAGCTCGGCCCCCTGGACATCAGCCTGGGCCAGCACCAGTTCGGTGGTGTCGCGAGTCCGTTGCAGCAGGTCGGCCGTTGCACGTTCAAAACGCGACCGGGTCAAGTCGACTGAGTAATCACGACCATCGTGGGACAACCGGAGGGTTGTCACCATCCGTTCACTCAGTGTCCGCTTGGCGGTCTCGCAGGCCTGGGACAACCGAAATGCCACCTCGGGATCGTCGCGAGGATCAACTCCCCCCTCTTCGATGATCTCCTCGGCCACCATTTCAGTCAGCCGGTCGGTCCAGTCCATGCCTCCCAGCATCGTGTCACCATCGGTGGCTCGCACCCTCAGGTGTGTCGCTGTGATCTCGACAAGCGTCACGTCAAAAGTGCCGCCACCAAGATCGTAGACCAGGATCCTGTGTGCCGCACTCGGCCCGACCTGTCCGAGGGTGCCGGATGTCCAGGCGTACGTCAGTGCTGCAGCCGTCGGTTCATTGATGATGTCCACCACGTCGATCCCGGCGATCTGACCGGCATTGCGTGTCGCACGGCGACGGAGTTCATTGAAATAATACGGAACCGTAATCACCGCCCGACGGATCGGCCCCAGTTGTTTTTCTGCATCCTGTCGCAACCTCGTCAGGATCAGAGAACTGAGCAACTCGGGAGTCAGCCGGCGATTGCCGTGCCGCAATGCGAAACGCGGATTGCCCAGTTCTCGCTTGATCGCCACCACCCTCTGCTCGGGTCGGCTCCGTGCCAGAATCTCGGCCTCGGGATCCACTTCCGCCCGGTCCTCGCTTCCAAGCAAGACCACCGAGGCGGTCAGCGGTGAACCACTCGTGTTGTCGATCACCCTGGGCTGGCCGTCCTCATCGAGAATCGCCAACGCCGAAAACGATGTCCCCAGATCGATCCCAACTATGCGAGTGGGGCTCTCGGGGCCAGCTTCAGCCGGCAACGGAGATGACACATCTGACATCGATTGAAGACCATCCAGACGAACGAAACAGCGGTGGCCCACGACCGCAACAGCGGCTGCTACAACAGTTGCCTTATCACGTGAACACTGGCAACGGCCAGAGGAAACTCACGGTCCTGATCACAATCTGTCCGCCCCTTGTGATCCAAGCCCGGCAGCAGAATCGTAACGTGCAAGTCATGGATTTCAACCGGGCAACCCGTCGTGTGCCCGGTTCAACTCGCACGAACTCGCCTCGGCCCAGGGGCCATTCCATCAGTCTCACGCCACAGGACTCGTGCTGCAAAACCGGATCGTGCCCGTGGTCATAACACCGCGCACATGTGATTGCCATTCCCGACCTGCCCAGGAGACCCCACGACCCTGCCACCACAACTCGTCACAGTCACTCGTCACCCTCGATCGAAGCGTCCCCCGTCGGTTCACCGCCCGATTCCTCGCTCTCCGGGACCTGTTGCTCCGTTCGCTCCGGTCCGGTCGAGTGAACCACAGGATCGAGCGACTCGACCTGTTCAATGCGGCCGTCGACCAATCTCAGGACACGATCACCAAGTTGCTCGGCCTCAGCCCGACTGTGCGTGATATGAATCGTTGTCACACCAGCCTTCCGGGTGACCGAGCGGACCAGGTTGTACATGTCGTCGCGCGTTTCTTCATCCAGGGCACTGAATGGCTCATCCAGGCACAGGACACTTGGCCGAG
>CAWVUS010000079.1:0-17720 GCA_963933195.1 uncultured Planctomycetaceae bacterium | reverse complement strand
CGGATCGGCGTTTCTCTCGTTGCGAAGTTTCGGTGAACGGTTGCTCGTTTGAGCGGAGTGGAGATTGGCGACCGGCGTGGGAGTCTCGATACCTTTGGATGCGTGGCTGCCGGCGTCGCGCCGACGAAATTCGGTTGGACTTGTATGATGCGGTTGAGAAACGTGTGGTCCCTCGTTATCGAAAGACCTCACGTTGCGAACGGCGCACTCCTGGGATGGTGACCCTGATGTCGCAGCAAGACATTGTCTTTTTTGACCGTTATCAAAAACAAAATCGCGTGGAGCAGGTCTACGGCGAAAATTACCTGCGTTGGACCTATGGAACGTTTTTGGGACGCCTGGCATTGGCGACCGTCGTCAAACGAACCTGGTTTTCTCGTTTTTACGGATGGAGGATGGACCGCGGTTCCTCCCGCCGAAAAATCCAAGGATTCGTGGACAAATACAACGTTGATCAAACCGAATTCACTCGGAAGATTGGTGACTTCGAAAGTTTCAACGCCTTTTTTTCTCGAACCCTACAGCCACATTCTCGACCGATCGATCCAGATCCGGCGGCAGTCGTATTTCCTGCCGATGGTCGCCACCTGTGCGTCCCGGATCTCTCGTCCTGTGACGGATTGTTCGTAAAGGGTGAGATGTTCGACCTGAAATCGTTGGTGGGCGACGCACAGTTGGCCAAAGACTTTGCCGGTGGTTCTCTTGTCCTGTCCCGCCTTTGTCCGGTCGACTATCACCGTTTCCACTTTCCGGCAACTGGTCGTGCCGGTCCGCATCACGTCATCAATGGCCCGTTGTTTTCGGTCAATCCAATAGCGTTGCGGAAAAACATCCAGATCCTGGCCACCAACAAACGCGCATTGACCGTGCTGAACACCGAGCAGATGGGCAGGGTACTACTGCTTGAGGTCGGAGCCACCAACGTCGGTAGTATCTGCCAAACGTACGCGGAAGACGCTTTGGTCACACGAGGCGACGAAAAGGGATTCTTTCGGTTTGGTGGCTCATCGACGATCACAATTTTCGAAGCCGGACGAGTACGGTTTGACTCCGATCTTGTGTCCCATTCCGCAGAAGGTGTGGAACTTTATGCTCGTATGGGTGACAGAATGGGCATGATGACGTCATCTCAATGACCGTGCCGTTGATAACGAGGTTACTTCTGGGGGCGGTGAGCCGCGGTTTCAATCCTGTGTCTCGATGGGGAGCAATTCGACACCGTTGCGGGCGGCGTTGACCCTGAAGCGAACCAGGAAACACCGCTGCGGTGCCGCGTGCCGCTCGACATACGGCAGAAGAATCGTTTCATCGGAAAGCAACGTCAGTTTTCCATATCCGTACGTACCTGGGTCGATCTTGATGGGAGCAGACCAGCTGTTTCCTGCATTGGTGCTGAGGAAAACACTTTGCCCACCACTGCCGCCTGCCGTCACGACCAGTGTGTCGTCCTTCAAGACGACCATGTGTGGGGCGTAGACGTACTTCGGGCCAATTTTACCGATTTGCCGCCATTTCAAACCATTGTCGTCGGAAACGAGCGTGCCGCCGTCGGGACGAACAACGAGTACAAGGCGACCACTGGACAACCGCCCGAAATCACCTTCATCTGTATCGAGCCACTTGTCGGCTGTGGCTTTCGGCAGTTTGAGGAAAGCATCTGCGTCCCCCGAAACCACCCGGTCCTCCGGTTTTACTCGATCACCGATCGGCTTTCGGCGTCGAATTACCGAGATGACACGCCAGGTTGTTCCGTCGTCGTCTGAACGATGAATCGTACCGTCCAGCACGCTTCCGCCCTGGTTCATGTCATACGACATCCACAACAAGCCATTATCTGGCAACTCGAGGATTCTCGAGCGACCTCGTGTGTAGTACGTGCCCGAACTCTTGAGTTGGACAGGTTTGCTCCACGTGCGGCCGTGATCCGTCGATCGAAGTACCAATTGTTGAGTGTTGAGTTTCTGGTGGCCCTTGGGTGCCTTGGGGAATCCATACCACGAGGCCTGCATGTTGACGATCTGGATAACGGTGCCCTTTCGGGTCGTAAACGTTGCGCTGGGACCGCTGTCGCGTGGGCCGTCGTAAAGGGTCTTCGGTTTTGACCAGGTCCTACCGTTGTCGGTAGACCGGCAGGCCATGATTCGTCCACCGGTGGGGGCCTTGTGTTTCAGGTCAAACCCCATCTTCTTGTACGGTTCGATGAGGTTCGGCCTGAGCACGACCGGTGTCGCAAATGAAACATGCCAGTAACCGGCCGAATGAACGTACATCAATTCGCCGTTGGCCAGTCGAGTCACATCGCCGACCCAGCCGATGAAATCGCCGAGGCCAGGGAACGGATCGGGGCGGTTGTGGTCAAACCCTGTGACACACACTCTCGCCGTTTTCAACGGAACGCCAGTGACCGTCACCGGTTCGGCAGCGTTTAGGGCGGTTGTCAGAGGAAAGACTGCTGTGGCCAGCAGGATGAGACCTCTGAAGTCTTTGGCGATGTGTTTCATGGCGTGGTCTCCAGCACAGTTCTGATCGCCCCAGAATACTGCGTACCAACCAACTTGTCTCATCTCCGGTTTCAGTTGGGGCACATGGCCGTCTCTCCCGCCAGGCCCGAGAGTTGAAGGGAATGTCGCCTGCGCAATTTCGGCGGTTGAACTCCGCGATTCCCAAAACCGTTGAGCGTTTTCTGTCCCAACCGCGAGATCACCGATCCCGTGGTACTTTCGGCAATCACTTGTGTCGCAACAAGCCGTTATGGCATCCTTCGGGGCATTGCGGTTAGGAACCAGACGGTTGGGGGCCTACTGCATGGACTTGCAACAACTTTGACCGACACCAAAGGAACAATTTGATGACGAAAAAGATTCCAACGACGTTGTTGATGCTCACCTGCCTGGCAGGTTTCTTTTATTCAATGGTCTCCGTGGCCCCCATCAACGCGGTGGAGGCTGACAAAAAGGTGAAAACGACATCCAGCCAAAAGGACTTCAAGGAGTTCTGCGAAACCGTGGAGGGCCGCTGGATCGGCGAAGTGATCTGGATTACTGACTGGCCGGGTTTTGGCAAAAAGGGCGACAAGGTCACGGCCTACTCGGAATTTACCGTTGGCGAAGGTGGTAACGTCATGACGGGCCGCTTTTATGCGGGCCCCGGCTCGGGGACTGTTCTGGCACATTACGATGCACGGACTCGACAAATTTGGGAACGCGCGGTCTCGTCCGGCGGGAATGTTTGGAATCACCTGATCTACAAACATGACGGCGCGTGGCATGTTCAGACCACCGGAAGCACGGCGGACGGAAAGAAGATTTCAGGAACTTCGATTCGCAGTTTTTCCGACAAGGGAAAGACGCAGCGGTGGAGTGGGACCTGGTCAATCGACGGGAAAAAGCTGGACCCGCTTCGTGATGTCTTTCGTCGACTGGACGAATAGCCAAGTTCGCCTGGATGATGCCCTGCCCTGCCCCGTCGCCGGGCCAGGCATCATTCATCGGCGGCACTTTTTGCCAAAGACACTCGGTAGAACTTGCCGCCCGGGCCGGTCGCGGAGGAGTAGTACATCCACCAGCGGTGGTTCCGGCGGACGACGTAACAGGCGAAACACGCATATTCGTCGATGGTGCCGGCACGTCCATTTGTGATCGTGGGGACGGGGTCCTTGATCCAACGGATGCCGTCGTCGCTGACGGCGTGAGTGATTCCATTGTGATTGGGGCCAGTCGTCGGTTCTCCCTTGGACCAGGCGCTGTACCACATGTGGAACTTGGCTCCTTGCTGCATCACGAAGACGTTGTAGACGTAACCCTCGTCGAATGGGCCAACGCGGCTGGGGGTGAGAACGGGTTTGCCGTTATTGGATCGCGTCCAATGAACACCGTCGTGGCTGGTGGCGTGGCCAACCCGGAATGAATTTTGTGGCCCCACGCCGTTGTACCAGAGATGGAGTACACCACGTGTGTCGCGGATGACGGCGGGATGCAATACAACCTGGTCGTCGAATTGCCCCTTTCTCCCCGGGCCAAGCACGGGCCGACCACCGTTCCTCCGTGTCCATGCCCGTCCATCCTTGCTCGTCGCATAACCGATTGTGTAACGACTGTTGGCATCTCCCGCCGTATACCACATGTGGAACTTGCCGTCGTACCGTACGACGGTCGGATGGTCGACTTTTGTCGAATCGAATGTCCCGGGCTCACCATGTTTGAACACGGGGGCACCGCCGTTTTGTTTTTCCCAATGGATTCCGTCTTTGCTGGTTGCCAATCCAATGGATCCCGTGAACCGATCATCGGTGCGGCCGTTGTACCACATCCACCAAGAGTCTCCGTTCCGCAGAATGCTCGGATATTTCGCCTGTGTGGAATCGAAACTGCCCTTCCGGCCAACATCCAAAACGACCGTGTTGGTTTTTTTGAACGCGAGGTGCGGTTGTTCTGCGCAAATTGCAGAGCACAGAAAAACAACCAAGATGGGAGCCTGAAGAAACCGTCGGTGTGGCATGGTCATCATTGTGTCTTTGCCTGAACTTTCTTAGCGAGGCGTTCAACTTCGATCACTCGCAACTTGTGAGTTCCGCGTGCGATCACCTCGTGCTCGTCGTTGGCCTCGAATTGAAATGAAATCAACGAACCGTCGGCGTTGATCACCCGCGCGCGACAATGGACCTGGGCCCCCGGCGGGGTCGGTGCGGTGTGCTCGACATTGATCACAACGCCGACGGTACTTTCGCCTGGCTCGAGAAGCGGCAGGACGGCCTTGCGGGCCGCGTGTTCCAAAAACCAGATCAACCAGGGGGTGCACAAGATCCTGGGCATTCCGTCGTGAGCAAAATCGATCAGGTGGTTGTCATCGACTACGAACGCCACTTCGCCAACGGTTCCGATTTTTGCGGGCCCCTTCATGCAGTGTCCTTCAGTCTGGCATAACCCGGGTGGATGAGAGCGTCGTGTCAGGCCGCCCAACGGTTTTTGCTGGGTGGAATGTCCTGGTCCCGGTGGCCGACCGTCATTTCCTATGTCACTCGAAAGTGGTGATCACTTTTCGTTCCCGGACTGGCCACCATGCCGTGATCTTTTCAGCGAGGTCGGCAACGACCTTGGGATGGTGTTTTGCCAGATTCGTCTTTTCGTGAGGATCGGCTGACAGGTCGAAAAGTTGGGGACGTTTCTCCGATCGCGGATGACTGCTTTTGTAGCGATTCACTTCACCGTCGTAGGTCAAAAGCAATTTCCACTTCCCTTCGATTCTCCACCGATAAAGCAGAGATGCCTCCGGTTTTTGGATATCCGCGATGTCGTGCGCAAACCCCTCCCCGAAAATCCCCGACCGTTTGATGGGTTTGCGTTTTTGGAGATGTCCGAGCAGATTCATTCCGGGGGTCTGATCGGGAATTCGAGCTCCAGCAGCGGAAAGAACAGTGGGGAACAGATCGATGGACGAGATGACCTCGTCGCGTTTGGAAGGTTTCAGGCCACCCTTTGGCCAAGAGAACATGATCGGAGTGCGAACTCCTCCCTCGTTGGGGCTCTGCTTGGAGCGCGGTGCGTAGGCGGTTCGGTCGGTGCGGTTGATCCAGCCGTTGTCCGTGACGTAAACGATCAACGTGTCGTCGCGTAGGTTTCGTTCCTCAAGAATGTTGATGAGTTGACCGCAGGTTTCGTCAAACCATTCGCAGTTGGCGTAGTACTTCGCAACGGGTAAGGGGAGGCCTTGCCCCCTGTAGTTTTTGAGGATGCGTTCCGGGGGATTGTGTGGAGTGTGTGGCAGGAAGACCCCATACCAGAGGAAGAATGGTTTCTTTTGCTCCACGGCGTGGTCCACGAAGTTTGCTATCGGTTGCATTCCCTTACGGCCGATTTTCAGTCCGTCGTCACCGTGGCGACCATTCGGCTTTGGGAACCCCCGGGTCATTCCGTGGGTGAATCCTCCATGCCTGTATCCGCCTTCCCACCATTTCCCGCTTTGGTGGCTCAGATAACCTCGTTTTCCGAGAAGTTTGGGAAGCGTTTCGAACTTGTCAAGAAACGTGATGAGCTTGCCTCGCCGCTGGTTGTAGAGTGGTGAGCCGCGTTTGGCGCGTTTTGGTGATGGATCGTTCCCGGTCACACCATGCCGGTGAGCGAATTGACCCGTCACGAGGGTTGCCAACGAGGGGCGGCATAAAGCTGTGGGGACGTACCCCCGGTCGAAGACGATGCTCTGCGCGGCCAGCTTATCCAGGTTGGGGGTTTTGATCTTCGGATGCCCCATGAACCCGTAGTCGGTCCATGCCTGGTCATCAGAAATGATGTAGACAATGTTGGGCGTGTTGCTGGCTGTCGCGAAGGAAGACACACACAGCAAGGTGCACAGCCCGATGGCGAATTGTTTGTTCATTTCGAGTGACCGTCCGAAGGGTTTTCTAGGCCCAGGAGTGAATAGGGAACTGCCAGCCACGTGGCTGGCGGTCGACGAGTCGTCCACCGGTTGCGCCAATTGATTGACGTAGTGTTGCCACCGAGGCCATGGCATTCAACCGGTAGCCATCGCGTGAACGACGAGCACGGCCGGGACGTCGGTGTTGCGAGTTACAGTTCTTGGTACTGTGAATCAAAAGGGAGCACTCTTTTGCAGTTATTCATCCGATCATTGTTGGCCCTCGCGGTCGGGTGTGTTGGGTTGTGCGTGTTTTCCCGGGATCTTGTCTCTCCCATACCCACGCAAGATGTCTCTGCTGCTTTGCCCCAGTCGTATGCTGGCCAGGATCCCAATTCGGCCGAAAAAGGTTCTTCCCACTGGCAATGGAACGTGAAGTCGTGCCGTTCGGGACACGGCTATTCGGCGTGGTGGGATATCAAAGACAGCGAAAAGATGGTCGCCGCCATCCAGGACGAAGCCAAAGCGTGCGTCTCGGCGGGTATCAACACGGTCGTCTTGGAATCCCGGTATATCCTTGGCGTCCCTGGCGATCGCACTTTCTGGTCGTGTCCTCCGCTCGACTTGATGATCCCCAGGGTCCGGAAGTACGTCGAGATTGCCCACGCTCATGGGCTAAGAGTTATCGGTCATCTCACTGTTTATATCGCGTCGGATGACTATGCGACTCGGCATCCCGAGCACCGCCAATGGAATGTCGTCACCGGGAAACCGGCGGCAGGTTATCCAGATACAAGCTTCTGGAAAAACGCGACAACGGTCTGTTACAACAATCCCGAATTTCAAGCCGTGTACCGAAAGTCCGTGAAACGGCTACTTGCGCAGACCGGCGTCGACGGCTTCATGGTCGATGAGGTGCAGTTCATTTCCAGCGCGGCTGATCGCTGGACCTGTGGGTGTAAGCACTGCCGAACCGAATTCACCAGGGATTCCGGGTATGTCCTACCCAGCGGTCAAAAAGCCAAAACGATCCTCGGCGACCGGGGAAACCCTATTTTCAGGGCATGGTTCAAATGGAGGATCAAACAAAACGGAGACTTCTACGAAATGCTCCGACGGGCGATGGATGAGCAGGGAGGCCAGGACAAGATCCTGTTTGGTTGCTTTTCGATGCCGTCGCAATTTGGCAACGACCTCGAACTGGAGTCGATGTCTCGGAGTTGGAACTTGATGTTCACCGAGAGCCAACCCGGTTCTCCACACATGCTCTATTTCCACAATTACCTGTCGGTCATAGCCGACATGAAGTATGCGTTGGCCGCCGCGGTTCACCAGGACACCAGCTTCTTCACCCTGTTCTATAACCAGTCTCCCGACGCCGAAGCCTTCACGTGGTTACTGGGGATGTCCCAGGGGAGCGGTTACTTCTTCCAGATGGGCGTGGACCGGTTCAGCCCGCAATTGACGTCCCTGTCCCTCTGGGAAAAGAAACTTGCTGGACTACGAACCAGCCTCAAACCGCTGGCCAGTGTTGCGGTCCTGTATCCCTCAACAACGCGGACCGTAGCTGACCCCCAGGTGTATATGAACTTTTTTGGTTGGTGCAACACGCTGACAGATCAACAGGTCTCCTACAACGTTCTCATGGAGAAAGATCTCACTCCGGTGCACCTCGCAAAATATAACGTCCTGGTGTTGCCGAATTCCCTGGCATTGTCCTCCGGACAAAATCAAACAATTGGCCAGTTCGTGGAATCCGGTGGGACACTCATTGCCACTGGCCAGACGTCGCTTTATGACGAAACCGGAGCACAACGGTCAGAGTTCGGGCTCTCAAAGGTCTTGGGAGTCCGGTATGTGGATGATGTGGCGCCGCCCAACACGATCGTGAGTTCTGCCAATTCTCTTGTCGCGCGGAGTTTGGGCGAGTCGTTTGTGAATGACACGAGCCATGTCACGGTTCAGCCCATTGCCAAGTCGCTCCAGGTACTTGCACGAGTACGAGATACCGCAGGGAACACGAGTCCGAGTGTCACGGTCAATCGGTTCGGCCGCGGCCGGGCAGTCCACATTGGATTCCAGCCAGACGTCAAGGCAGCAGTAAGCAGTGTCGGAGGCGGAGCACACCCTGGAAAGGTATTTGTGGATCCTCGCGTTCCCGAGTGCGCCAAATTGTTGACGAACCTGGTGAAGAGCCAGTGCGACAGTCCGACGATCGTTGCCGAGAACATACCGCCGGGTGTCGTGGTGCAGGGTTACACGCATTCAGCCGGAATACAGCCTGGGACTTTTCTCACCTTGCTGAATTGCATCGGTGGACGGTTGACCCGAACCCGCACTCAGATTCCCGACGATTACCGCACCTCATTTCCATCGGTGCTGGATCGGGTACCAGATGGGACAAAGATGAAATTGCGGATCAAAGCAAGCAACGTCAACGCAGCGTACCTTGTGTCGCCAGACATCGACGAAGTAGTCCAGTTGAAATTCACCGCGATGCCAAAGGGGTATGTCGCGGTTGTGATACCCGATCTCGATCGATTTGCGATTGTTTACTTAAACCGTGGACGTCGAGATGTCATCAGGGAGACGTTCAAATCTGTGGTGACCGAATACCCGAAAGGCAACTGACTGGTGCTCACAAAAGCGAAGGGCCGACCACAGGGCCTCTCAACGGCTTTTTTCAATGCAAATGATCTCTTTGCTGGTTCGCTGAAACAAGCGTCCGTTGCTGGCTGTGAACGGACTCAGAGTCCACGTCCGGCCGGGTAGGCCAAGGTCGTTGACTGCCACCAGGGCTTTCGCGTCAAATCGCTCGGCGTTGGCGTCTATGACGTAAACGGTGCCGAGAGCCGTACAGAAGTAGATGTGTTCATTCACGACAATTGGGGTGGCGGCCGAAATGTGGCCGAATCCGTGGCCCAGCCGACGTTTGTCACCTTTGACAACGAATCCGGACCCCGTTTCATCCCCGGCCTTGAAATCGCCCCACGTGAAATACCGCTTGCCATCCTCGACCACAACTTGAATAGGAACCTGCAGGTAACGAACGTCACCCGATGACAGGTCAATCCGACCGAGAACTCCCGGAACACCACCCATGAAAAAGTGATACTGGCCGACACCGATATTCGTACGGTGCGTTACCAGATGTCGTGATTTCATGTGAGATACTTTGGAAGAGCGGGTGTAGCGGCCTTTTGTCTCATCAAAGGCGACGATGCTTCCAGTTCCCCGGACACGGATTCGTTTGACTGTTTTTCCGGACGTCAAATCGAGAACAAAGAGATCATTTTTGTCGAAGCAATAGGCGTGTTGCTCGTCGACGAAGTGCGTTCCCTCGAAATAGAGACCTGGTCTTTCCCAGACGAGGTCATGAGTGGGGTTTAGTCGAGACAGGCCGATTCCGTATGGCTTTTCAGGAGGGACGTGGCCGCCGCCCTTGGCGTGCAGCAAAACCGCCTTCGAGCCGACCGTCCCGAGAGCCCCCTTGCTGTGGACACTGATGCCTTGCGGCAGAATTCCAGTGGGCTGCCCGGTGAGTTTGTTGAAACATCGAACATACATCCAGGGCCAGCCGGACTTGCTGTTCTTGTCGTAATCGCGGGCGGTCTGGGGGCGACGCCTTGGGTCAAGCGGATCTCGCATCATGGCGTAATACAGGTTTCCAGCATGTAGGAACGGCTGGAACTGTTTCGCCGAGTGCTTCGTACGAACCTGGAATTCTTTTTCCCAGACCCGTTTGCCGTCCATGGTATGGCAGGCCATAAAACCGCCAGCATTTACGAACCAAACGTGGCTCCCATCGGTCACCGGCGTTGGTGTCGTCGAATCGGTAAAGGTGCCGTTGACCTGGTTCGGTCGTTTCCCGGGCAGCTCACAGACCCACAAAATCTTTCCGCTATCAGCCGAAAGACAATAGCCGCGAGTTTCCGCCGCCCAGGTGCCCTTTGGTCGGTTGTCCTCCACTGTGAGTTTGCGGAAACAGGTCAAAAACAACCTGTCTCCCCAGGCAGCAATTCCGCTGTGCCCCGTTTCAGGAAGTGGCTCACGCCAGCGAATGTTTTTGCCGGCCGCCACGCTCCAGCGCTTGGGAAATTCGGTTTTCGTTTTCAGCTGATAGTTTCGCTGTGGACCGCGATGGCCCGGCCAGTTGTCCTGGCTCAACCCCACCGAGGTCAGCGCAGCGAGAATGCTGAACAAAGCGATCGGCGTCGATGACCTGGGAAATGTCACCACCATGTGTCGCCACTCCGAAGCTTCGGATTGGGGCCGAAGGCTGGCCCAGCTGGATGCTCTACCGCTTGGCGTCCGCGGCCGGGGCTTTTCGCGTGCGGTAAAGAAACGCATCGGAGGTCAGCAGGGAAACGAGCAGGGCTTTCATGCTGCCCCCTTTGGCCTTGTAGGCTCGATACGCATCCTGGAGGACGGGCGCATCGTTGATGGTTTCGTTGCGACCCATCCAGAACCGGAAGGCGTGACGGACGAACACCTGTTCGGCCCGTTGGCTGCTGGCGAGTTTCTGAATCAACTCGATGGCGTTCGCCACTTTGCCGTCCAGTGCAGCGTCGCCAGAATCAATGATCTCGCCCGTGGCATCAACTGGTTTGCCGAGCTCGGTTTGTCGATACAACCCCGCGTGGTTGAACATCTCGAATGGGAGGCCGAGTGGATCCATCTTCTTGTGGCAGGTCCAGCAATAGGCTTCCCTTGTGACCCGCATCCGTTCTCGCAGTGAAGTGCGAGGTTCATCGGGCAGCATCGCGTCCACGGTGATTGGCACGTCCGGAATACCACCACCAAGCAAACGTTCCCGAATCCACCGTCCTCGCCGGATGGCGTGATTGTCCATGGCATCGGAGTGTGACACGAGCCAACTGGGATGAGTCAGGATCCCAAGGCGTTGGTTTTTCGGAGCGGTGGCCAGGATGCGTGCCGGTTTCATAGACCCGTTGCCAAAACTACGGCGGCTGACGCGAGCGAAGATTCGCGATCCCGAAAGTTTTGCCACTTCAACGCTGTGGTTGACGTTGCCTCGTTTGTTTTTCTTCTTCTTTGCCTTTGGCGGTTTCTTTCCCGGATTGGCCTTTCGCCAGGCAGCCAATTCAGCAGCTGCTTTCTTTGCCGCTACAGCCGCAGCCTGTTTTGCTTTAGCCCGAGCCGCTGCGATCTCTTTTGGAGTCCGTTTCTTTCCAAAATACACGTTGCCGCCACCAGTGGTGACGACCTTGTCGGTCGTCAGCAATTGTTTGAACACGTCCTTGTCATCCTGAAGGATGAGTTCGACCAACCGATCGGTGCTGGCGGTTGCATCGAACATGGCGCGATAGTGCGATTGGCCTCTTTGCCGGACGCCGGTTTCCGCCAGTGCTTTCGAGTCCTTGCAGATGTAGCCGCCAAGGTCGAAGTCGAAATAGTCGCGAAAGAATCGCAAGAGTCGTGGCTTGCGGTTGCCGTCGTCGGCCAACATCCGCTCGACTTCGCGTTTGACATCTGCCCTGGTCCGCATGCGGCCGTCGACGATCGCCTTTCGCAGGTGCTCGTCCGGCTTGATGTAACGCAGCGCGTGATTGATGGCCAGCCCCAGTTCCCAATCCTTGAGCATGGACCGTCCGTGACGGTCAACTGGGGCTTGCTCGACCAGTTCGGCGCGGAAGAGAGCATCGCGATCCAGGAAAATCGACGAAAGCCCGAGCACGGCACCGTCTTCTTTGCCGAGTTTCGCGATGGAATCCTTGACGATCGCCAGGTAAGCCTTTGTTTCGTCACCCCGGGCGGGCCGAAACGTCAGAGCTTCGAATATGTAGTCAACCGCAGCACGAAGTCGTTTGTCGGTGACCCCTTCGGTTTTCATCAGGTCGTAAACCGGGGTCAACGGTCGCTTCACTTGGGTTCCGTAAACAATGCTGGTGGGCAGGCCACGAAGATCGCCCTGCATCTTGTCAGCGATGGATTTCGGATCGTCGGTGATCTGATAGGCCTTGGCGATGCTCAACGGTCCATAGGCCATGTAGCGGATGATGTCCTCGGCCACACCCAGGATCTGTGTCGCTTCGGCGCTGTTGACCGTGTAGAAGTCGGGATAGTTTTCCAGCCCATGATTTCGGGCTGACGACAGGACAACCGGGACACTCTTGACCGCGGTGGCATAGGCCACCGTCCCGCCCTGCCACTTGATGATGCGATCGGTTCCAAAGTAGAGCTTGAGTTCTCCGCCGTGGTTGGTTGGGACGACATCGCCATGCGTGCGGACGCCAGGCTTTGATGGATCGAACTCCGGCTCCCTGTTGATCAATTCGTTGAGCCGCGTGATATGTTCCTGGGGGGTCACCCTCCAGAGCCTCGCAACAGAGGATGTGGGCGCCAGCGTGATCCCTTCAGGCAGGCGACCGAACAGCAGGTCGTGATCGACGAAGTTGGCCTTGTTCGGATCGAGGTGTGCACGGAACCCACCCTTGTCGTGCATGACCCGCGTCAGTTCGCCCACGATCCAATCCGAAAATTGCAATCGGTGTACGACCGCTGGTTGTTCCGCGTCCCTGGGCGGCATTTCTTTCAGGGTGACCTGGGCCCACACCCGCCGCCAGATCCCCGAATTCACTTCGTCCACGGGCCCGAGGTCGTGAAGTGAAAGACTTCCGGCCGGGTCTTCCAGCCCGTGGCAATCCACGCAGTGGCTGGTGAGAAACGACTTGGCGAACTTGGAAAAGTCTCTGTCGACCTTCTGTCCGGGCGTGTAAGTCTCGCCGTTTGCTACGGACAGCAATCCCACCCACAGCAATCCGACCAAGGCACAATTGACCTTGCTCATGCCAGCACTTCCCGCAGCGGGCCGGTACCGGTGTCGAACTTCTTGGCAAGCTTCTCGTCCATGTTGTAACGGTCGACGTTTTTCCCTGCGGCTCGCAACAGCGAGGTGTAGAGCGCGTTGATGGGGCGTTTGCCGTCCAGTTGTGTAAAGCAACCGGTCTTGAAGGCGCCGTCGAAGTTCCCCAGCAGCATGACAGGCCAGTTGGCCCCGTTGGTGTGCTGTTTGTCCGCGTTGTTACTGGTGTAGACGATCAGGGTGTTGTCCATCATCGTGCCACTCCCCTCGGGCACGCTATCCAACGTCTCCATGATTTTCACCAGCATGCGGCTGTTGTATTGGCGAATCTTGATCCAGATGGGATTGCCGGCTTGCTTGATGTGCCCCAGGTTGTGGCCCTGTTGTTCAATTCCCAGGCCTTTCCAGGCACCGAAGATCTCGCCTCGCCCCGAGCCGATGGTCAGTGTGTTGGTGATCCCCGAGGTGAGCGCGGAAATGCCGAGGTCCAGCAGGACGTCGTGCCAATCGGTGTCGAACTTTGGCTTGCTGTAACGCTCGTCGACAGTCGGTGCGAATTTGCGAAGGTGGTCGGCAACCGTGTCGAGACGATCTCGAAGCCCGTTGACATCCCTGAATCCCTGGACGTATTGGCCGTATCGCTTCTGGTCGTTGCTGGGAAGTGCCCGGCCCTTGGTGGCCGCGAGTTTTTCGATCTGCGTCAAAACATTCGATCGGGCTTCGTGTTGCCGGCGAATCTTCCCAGTGGAAATGCCGCCGTACAACATCTGGAACAGCTGGTTGGGATTCGAATGCATAAAGATCGGCTGGCCGGCACCGCTGGCCGACAGTGTCGCGATCGTGGGCTTGGACGTCATGTTCTCCATGGAGTCCATGCCGATACAAAGGTGTGGCAACAATGTCTGAGGCAACACCTTGCTCAGCGTGTAGTCAATTGTCGACGCGCTTGGCGGAACCCCGTCGCCCCCGCGATATCCACCGAGTGCACCGAAGAACGCGCTGTGGGTTGGGCTGGCGTGCATCCCGTGCAGGCCGTTGATGATGTGCAGGCGTTCCTTGTAGGGTTCCAGCGGACTGATCGGCTCGGGAAGCTTCGCATTCGCCAGCGAGCCGTTGGCCGTCATTCCTTCTGGAATACAGGTTTTGGGGTCGAGGCCCTGGTTTTGCAGGAAGAAGATGATTCGTTTGGGAGTCGCATTACCGGTCAGCGATGCGTTGAGATTTCCCGGCAGAAGTGGTGTTCCCAGTGCAACTCCAGCACCAGCCGCCATTCCTTGCATCATCTCTCTGCGGTTGAGCATGATCGTTCTTTCCGTCCAAAATCTGCGGTGATGACAGGAGCGTCAGTCAGCCGCCGACCGTTATTAGCCAAGTTGCGAACAGGGTGTCTTGAGCTAGATGCCCGAGCCGCCCCGATTATTTTACCCGGACTCGGAAAACGACACAACGGGCGTGTTGGCAATGTGTTACGCCCCACATCGGTTTCACCGTCAAGGTTACGTTTGTTATCGGTCGGTCGAAAGCTGGCCCAGTAGTTTCAGAAGTTCATTGTGCGCCTGGAAGGCGATTGACGGGTCGTCACGGTTCTCGAGAACACGTTGGATCCATTTTTCGAGCGTCGTTTTGGCAGCACTGCCCGTCTCCGACTGTTTTCCATTCACCGCCCTGCCCGAGATAGCCCGCGTCAGCATGCGGCAGAGTTCGTAATCCTCCACGCCCGCGCGGTAGGCCTCCCAGCGTTTGCTCGAGATCACACCTGTCGGGCCGTCGTAGACGACCGAATAGGTCGGTGACCCAGCGTAGTCGTCCCACAAGTTGGAACTGTCCGTATAAGTCCAGAACCCGTTCCCCGTGGCACCGTGTTTGGCCGCGACCCAAAGTTTGTGCCGGTAGTGGCCGGTCGGCGATCTCCCCTTGTCGCTCGCCGAGTCGTAAAACCACGTTCTTTTGCCCTTCCAGAAGCTCCACTTAAGATTCTCGCTGCTTGGACACCAGATATCAGCCGCCCCTCCGGATTTCGTAATACTCTCGGCGGTGTTGTCCGAGCTGATGTCGATCCAAATCTGGGCCTTGGGGTCAACGCTTCGTAAAACTCTGGTTGAGGGCATCACAATCTCTCGCATGGCCTTCTGGGACGGTTCGTCATGCCAAAGGAACGAAAAGTTCTCGTACCCTAGACCACGTTTTTTGACGTGAGCGATTACCGTAGCCAGCCATTGCCGAAAGAGTTTTTCACGACCTGGTTCGCCCGGGCGGGGATACATTTTTCGGTGATCCCACTCAAAGCCCATGAAGAAGATCCACAACCGCGTGTTCGGCAATAGGTCCATGTATTGGTCGAGCTTCGTGAAGTCCATTGGCTTGGCAATGTTCCCATTGGCGTCGGCCACAGGATTCGGCAGGTAGGAGGAGACGACGACCTGGGTGTCGACATAGTGTTCTCGCAGGTCGCGCTCGACACCCCTGGGGTCAGCCTTGGCGATCGGCCAGTGCATGTAGGAGAAATTTACAACATGTAGTTTTGGCCGAGGCATTTCGACATTGACGACCCTGAACGAGTAGCGTTGGGTCGTGGAAATGGAGGCGTTTGAAAGTTTCAGTTCGCCCTCATGTTGTCCGGAGTGAATCTCACGTGTGTCGATCCGGAGCCACACCTGCTTGGTCATGCCTGGGGGGATCCGCAACTTGCCTCGAAGCGGCATCAGGGCATCGCCGCGAATCCGAAAACCAAAGGCCTCGACAAACTTGACCTCGAATAAGGACACGGCTTGGGACTTCGCCCCCGCGGTTGTGACGTCCAGTTCCATAGGTGACGCCGTGGCATTGGTGACGTTGATCGCGAGTTCGCCCCATTCGTTCTTCATCAGGCTCAATGGGCCCAAGTCTGCTCCTGTATCCCAGTCGAAGGGCATTAACGCAGCCCAGGGATTGGCGACGCGCACAATCAACTTTGGTTTGGACGTGGCTGCCAGAAAGGAACCGATCACCCCACAGATTTCATGGTCCATTTGCGTGAAAGGAACGCCCTTGCGAAAAACAACCTTTTCGGCGGTTGTTCGTTCCAACACTTTGGACTTGATCCGGCCCAGCATGGACCGGGCACGGCGTATCGGTTCCAGCTCCAGGTCAGGCTGCCGAGCCAATCGATCCGAAGCATGAGCCAGGAGCGCCAAAGACGAATTGTTCTGACGTGTCAGGGGCACTCGCTTAGCAGCCACGTTCAGCACGGAATTTGAGTCGAGTCCGCGTTTTCTGGGTGTCAGTCTTTTTGTCTTCGAGCCGAGAACTTCGATCTCATCCACAAAGACATAGAAGCCACCACGGACAGTGACGAGCCGGACGAACCGGGCCTGTTCCTCGAGCCTCGAGAGCCGAAACGTGTGGACGACGTACGTGGCCTGGCTGATCGACTCGTTGATCACATTTCCGGCGTAGCTGTACGATTTTCCGTCGTCACTGAGAAAGACGAGCACAGCCAGGGGAAACGTGCCCTGGGAACGATTGTCGGCCCCGGTTTCAAAACTGATTTCGTTGACCGAACAGATTTGTCCCAAATCGATCTCGATGGTCTTGAGTTGTTCGCCGATCGCCCAGCCAACGCTTCCTTTTTGCGTCCACAACGACGTGCCCCGCGGGTTGTGTCGCACTCCATCGGTGAGATCAGTCGTGTCACCAGCATCCGTGCAGTACGGATAGTTTGGAGGGTGGCTGAGAGTGTACGGTCGGCCAAGTGCAACGTTTTCGGCAAAGCACGGCAGCGTTGCCGAACACATGAACAACGCAGCTGCCGCGAGCAACGAAAACGTGGGTCGAAGCGCTGTGATACTCATGGACGAATGGGGCATTTGATTTACCGGTGAGTGAAAACGTGATGCGTCAACTTCCGTCGCGTTTCAGCGCGTTCAGCAGAATACGCTCCCGCTTGTCCTGGCCCGATCCTTTTTCCGCATTCTCCGGGCAGCAACAACGACGTTCAACCCGATAGGCAGTCCGATATGGCCTTCAACGCGTGGCCGAACCTGTGTTGCAAGTCGGGATTCTTCTCCGTCGAGTGGGCGGGGTTTCGACCATGTTCGACCCTGGTACGGTCCACCTGGCGTCAGAACTGGATCCAAGCCAGATGTGTCTCTTGCCGCCGCTAACAGCAGAGAATACGCTGCTGGGTGTGAATCATTATCCGGTTTTCCGGAGTTCAAAATAGCCCGGAGGCTGTTCCAAAGCCGCGCTGATCCGGGACTTTATTGACGAAGACATCGCGAATGGAGTTCTAGATCCACTCTCGCCGCGGCATGTTACACGTTTGTACGTTCGGAATGGGTGGACTGACCTTGGATCGGCTGACGCCCGGGACGAAGCGGTCACCGGGCCGCAAATCGGACAATCGACGTCCCGCCCGGTGGCCGTTGTAGTTCAACGAATAAAATGACGGCGCAAGGCCTGGAAGGGAAAGTCTTTCCAGTCGGGCGCCAGGAAATTGTTTCGCAAAGGCATCGCGCCGGAGTTCAATTCATGAAACACCCGTTCAAAAGGCTTCCGGTTCTTT
>CAWVUS010000078.1:0-17794 GCA_963933195.1 uncultured Planctomycetaceae bacterium | reverse complement strand
TCAGGACACCGCCACCCTGGTTCTCGTAAAAGACATTGCCACCGCGCGTGCTCGCCACGAAGAGGTCCTGGTCGCCATCGTTGTCGACATCGGCGAACGTGCCGCCCACGCAAATTCGATCGTCCAGCCCGACCCCGACTTTCTCGGTCACATCCTCGAAGGTCCCGTCACCGCGATTGCGGAACAATCCGTTGGAACCCAGCTGGTTCAGGAAAAACACGTCCTCGTGACCGTCACCGTCGTAATCCGCAATCGAGACACCACACCCGTGGTCGTAGAGATTGATCTTGAAGGTCGTTCCCGATTCGTCGGGGAGAAATCCCATGTGGAAATCGAGTCCGGATTCGCGGGCAATATCACGGAAACCAGGCCTGGTGACAGCAGCTGGCTTTTGGTCGGGCGGCAGCTCCTTGTCGTCGCTACCAAACCATACGGCGGCGGCAACCACCACCAGGAGCATGACCGCAATGACGATGCCTACACGGCCACCCTGTTCCTCTGCCGGGCCCGGTTGGCTGGCTGGCTGGTCGGCTGCACCGGCTTGAGCATCGTGGGTCTCGCTCATCGAATCCGTCTTTCTCTTTCTGCCAAGTTTGCCCCGCCCGGTGTTCGCTGGTTCCTGATGTCGATAGAAACCGACGGGAACACGTGTCATTCAGTTTATCCTACGAATGTGCCAATGCGATCGTTGCTCAAAATCATTCGCGACAAAGATCCGGGGTTTCGAGGAGTTGGTCGCCGGCAACCGGGATGCCGTCCGAAACGTTTCAAAGGCCGGCAACCGGATGCGATAGATGCTGGTGTCGCCGAGGTTGTGGGTCTTCTCGATCTTCCAACGGGAGGAGGTTGACTGGTAGCGATTCAGTATGGCTCCGATTTGCTGTTGCTTGAGACTTCGCGCGACAGCGGTGCTGAGTTGTGCACCATCGGGTTCTTCATCGATCCAGTATCTCAGGTCGGGAACCGGGTCGGATCGATCCATGCGACGGTCGGACCGCTCGTAGTAGTAGACATATTCGTATGCCGGATGCCCACCCCGGAATGGTCCGGCCAGTTCGATGGACTGCCCGTCACAGTCTCCCAGGATCCACCGGGCGACATCACGCCGTTGCCGGAAGGTCAACCCGTACTTGCCGTCTGGACTGGCGAGATTGTCGTCGAGGTAGCTGTTCCAGGACGCCAGGAACAGCACATGTGCGACGGCAATGGTGCAGAGGGCTCCGGTGGCGAAGATCCGGGGCACTCGACGTCGGGCGTCCAGGCAACGACCGGCCGTGGAGGAGGCGAGTACCAGGAGGACCGGCAGGCTGATCAGCAGGTGTTCGGGACTCACTTCGGATCGGTACACCATGCCGCCTGCCAGGGGAAGAACGACCCACAGCCACAACAGCCCCGTGGTCGGTTGTCCGCTCAACGAACTGTCAGATTGGTTCAACGCGCGTCCTGCCTTGCCCGCCAGGAGGCAGGCCGCGGCCACAGCGACAACCATCAACAACCCACTGGCGGCCAGGATGGCCTGGTGCCAACCGGGAAAAAAGTCCGGCAAGTCCGCCGGTGCTGCTCCGAACCAGAAGTCGAAACGGCCACTGTGCAGCATCGACTGCAGGTAGTTGATTTCGTCGAGAATGGCCCGGCCGGGATTGGCTTTGCCACCGAGGATCGATAACGAGTTCTTGAACTCGGTCCAGCCACCGATATGGTGAAACACCACCCAGGGGGTCCAGGTCGACAGGCCGAAGCACACGCCGGTGGTCGCCGTCGTCCAGCTGACCCGCCGCCGCCCAATCCAGATCACGACGGCCAGCCAGGCTGTCGCAGCCAGTCCCGAGAAATGCACCTGCGGCAGTACCAGGCCCAGGATCAGAATCCTGGCCAGTCGTCCGCTGCCGCCCTTTGACAACCACGTTAACGACATCCCGATCAGCCAGAGGCTGAAGACTGCCAGGCAACTGCCGGACCACAGTTGCCGCGAGTACACAACCGTCCAGGGCGAACACGCCAGCAGTAATCCCGCGGCCACCGCTGCACGGTTGCCAAACAACCGGCCCGCCAGGCGATAGGCCAGGTACACCGCCCAGACGTTCAGCAGCGCCACCAGCACGACACCGGTCAGGGGGTGCCAGATCAACTGGTTGGGCAGTGACACCAGGTAGATGAATAACGAAGAACCACGGACTCCTTCCACCAGTGAACCGGCCAGTGGCCATCCCGTTCCGGGAGTGGAAGCGACAAGCAGGTTTGCCGTCAGGCCGTTGCCGGCCATCTCGTTGGTCATCGGGACCAGTTCCAGTTGCGACAAGCGTAGCACCGCCGCCAGTGCCAGGATGGCGATCAATCCCCACGGGACGCGACGGGCATCTTTTTTCGCGTCACTCATGTTTCTTGGAACCGTGGTACAGGAACAGCCACTTCGCCACCGGCTACTATCGCCGTTCCGGGGGTGTTGACCGGGTGATTAGTTGCCGGGACTGTCCTGTTGGGGTGTTTTCTTCGGCTGAGGTTTGAGCGTCACCGTCAGTCGCCGTTCGACCTCATCGACATCGCCAACCGAACCGAAGTCGATCGCATCGACGACTTCCTGCAGGAACCGGTCGGTTGGGATAATGATTCTCATCTGTCCGTCACCGTCGGTCACTTTTGGTTTCCCGCCCGGCCTCTTCAGCTTGTCCAGTCGGCTTATTATCAGTTGACGTGTTGCCTTGGTCATTTCGCCCTGGATCACCACGGTCACGGTCCTGCCGAGTGGCGTCGAATTGTCCTCCGACTCAGTCTCGTCGTCGTTGGATATTCCCGCCGAGACCAGCTGATTGATTCGGGCCTGTGCCAGGACCAACGCCTGGGTGAATTCCCGGCTGGTTTTTGCCAGTTCGATTCGATCAAGATCCTCTTCAATGGTCGTCAGCAGCTTGATCAGCGGGCCCCGGTTTTTCTGGATCGCATCATCAGGAATCCCGGCGACCATCTCGCGACCATCCTGGTACATCCTGAGCAGTCCGAAGTCCAGGTCGGCCACAATCCACACGCCTTCGACCTGGCGAACCTTCATCTGTGTCTCTTTTGGCTTTTCGTCGATGGCCTGCTGGGTCATGACAAAGTTGCCGGTCATCATCAATCCGATTGTCGCCTTGGAACCATCGATGTCGACCAGCCGCACCTTGGCATCGAATCCCTTGCGAAACGGGTCATTGGGATCCTTGGCCGACAGGGCAACAAGCTGTTTCAGGAACCGAGTACCGGTTTTCGGGAAAAATGTTTCCCCGTCGAAATTGCGAAGTGTTTCCAGGTCGGCCAGTTCACTGTCAACCAGCAGTTGCAGCAGCGCGATGACTTCGGTCCAGTTCTCGGTGAACAGTCGCTTGTTGACCGACGGGAGCTTCAGGTCGGGGTTTCCAAGGATCAGGTCTCGCTTGTCGTGGAGCAACTTGACGATTCGCCGTGCCACGACGAAGAGGCGTTCCCAGACTTCCGGGTCGAGTTTTGCTGCGAATTCTCGAACGAACGCATTGATCTCTTCGTGGTGTCGCGGCGGCAGCGAGTCCCAGATCACACCCGCTTCGCCGGTCTGAAACGCTTTCAACAGTGTCCTGACGGCCGTGTCAGGTTGGGAAAACGGATCGGCATTGGGGTCAGAGGGAATCGGGACGGACGTGGTTGTCGAGTTGGTCTCCGGTGGGGGCGATCGATCGCACCCGGCCATCACTCCAAGCAGCATGATGACGACTGGCAGGCAAACACTGCACCAGGAATGACGGCTGTGTGATTCGTCCCGCATGGCATCCCCGAAACCGCAAGCAAACGCAAAAACGACCTGTCGCCGTCCCGCTCCATCAGCGATCAACGCAAACTCCATGCTAACCGGTATCGCCTACCACGGAACAGGGGCTAGTCGGAAAGAGGCAATCCCGAGCCCATCTGGTGGGTGCCCCGGTTGGGTGTTATCGTGTTTGGGAGGTCTGTGATCCCGGGGTGAACTACCGTGACCCCGGGGGCGTGACGTTGTGGATCTCCTTTTGGTCCCGGTCGTGGCCCAGGCTCGCAAATGATCGTCAATGCCTACGCCGTCCTGGCCGCTTTCGTCAGCCTGTTGCAATTGGTGATCGGCCTGCTGGTGATCGTCTCGTCGCGAGGCCACCGATCGGTTCGGCCGATCGGCGACGTCGAGAATCGTCCCTACCTGCTGCTGATGCTGGGCTGTCTGCTTCTGGGTGTGAACCTGGCCTCCTGGCCACTGCTGTACGCTTTGATGCAGAGTTACGTGCCCTCGTGGCCGGGTGTCATGTGCATTTACGGTGTGACGCGGATCGGTGCTGGCAGCGTGGGCAGTGCCGGGCACCTTCCCTGGTTGCTGGCAACAGCACAATGCACCAAGCCGCTGCTGGTCTTTCTGGGTGGTGGCTGGTTCGTGTTGTACCTGGTCAATCGCGCCGCACACACGGCCCCGCTGATGCCCCGGTTGCTGTCGGGCCTGTTGCCACTGGGTGTGGCCAGTGTCGTTGATGCCGTCTGCGTGGGAGCCTACCTGGCCATTCCGAAACGGGAACAGTCCTTGAGCGTGGGTTGCTGTACTTCGGAAATCTCGGACCGATCACGATTGCTGTCCGAATCGCTGCTGGGGTCCGGCAGCCAGACCTGGCTGACGGTGGTCCTGTTGGTCGTCGTTGGTGGCCTGTGCCTGGGATTGCTGGGTGCAATCCGCAAGGGCCGGTCGGACCGCCTGTACCTGGGGGGATTGCTCGCCGGAGCGATTGTCGCGATTCCACTGGGTGGCCTGTTCCTGGTCGAAATCGCCTCACCGGTGCTGCTGCAACGTCCACACCACTGCCCCTATGACCTTGTCGTGGAGGTTCCCGAAAGCGTGCTGGCCGTGGTCCTGTTCGCGGTGGGCTGTTTTTCCGTTGGCTGGGCGGCGGTTGCGGCGTGGCTGGGTCACGTCCAGGAGACTCGTGATGTCCTGCCCTCGCTGATCGGACGCTTTCTCTTTCTTGGGCTCTTCGGATATCTTGGCTCAATGATCATGTTCATCCTGGAGTGCACCCTGTCATGAATCCGCCGGTGTCCTGGTGGTGGGCGGCATTCGCGGGACTCGTGACCGTGAGCACCCTGCCGTTTGTCGGACAGTCGATTCGCGAGGACGCCCGGCCCCGTTGTCGTTGGGATGGCCGTGTCATCGACGCGTTGTTCCGGGTGAGTGTCCACGACAACACGGGCGGTGATTCGGGGTTCTGCGATGTTGGCTGTGCTCGATCGTGGGTTGGCCGACACGTGTCGTCTGTACAGACAATCCAGGTGACTGACGAGGACAGTGGAGAGATGCTGGACGCCGGGCAAGCCTTTTTTGTTCGCAGTTCGATTGTCACGAATCCGGTTACAAGGAATCGCTGGCACGTGTTTCGTGATCGAGATCGTGCCAACCAGCACGCCCGCGAGTCCCGTGGTCGGCTGATGCTTGGCGCGGATCACCCATTTTCTTCCCTGGTCGAGTTGCCCTGATGATCCCGGATTCCTCGACCCGCCTGTTCGCCATTGTCGTGATCCTGGTGATCGCTGCCGGGGCCGCCGTGGGCCTGTCCCGGCAATCGGTTGTGGCCGGGGTGTCGGATGCCGCCCGGTTTCAGCAACTCGTCGGCGGACTGGGTTTCGGGTCGAGTGTCGAGATGTCCACGTGCGCGGTCCAGTTCGATCCTCGGCTGGAAGCCGCCTGCGATGCCCACACCGGACCGGTTCCTGTTGGCGGCCTGTTGTGTCCTGGCTGTGGCCGGTTCCTGTTTTCCTTTTCCCCGCGGTTGTCTGAGAAACCAAACGGCCTGGCGGCCGCACCTCATGTCCTCATTCCTTAGTATTGCACGTACCGGGTCCGCAGCGATCCTGTTGTCACCCCTGCGAAGCGTGGTGACCGTCCTGGCCGTCGTTGTTGTGCTGGTTCCTTACCTGGTCGGCACCGGCCTGGTCGAGGGGCTGCGACAGGAGGCCCGGATCGCAATTGGTGCCGACGCCCCCACGGGACAGGACCAACTGCCAGATCTCTATGTTGCGGCCAACCAGTTTGGACGCCGGGTGCCGATTCCGGTGTCTGTGGCCAAAACGATCGGAGAATTCGATGGCGTCATCCGGGTGGTTCCCCGGATCGTCGGCAGGATCACACTGGGCAAGAACAATGTCGAAGCCGTCCTGGTGGGGATGCCGCGAGAGGAACTCCATCGGCAGGGATCGACAGTCCAGCAATTGACTCGCCTGATCGATGGGGAATTGCCCGGATCACGCCAGGATGAGAGTCCCGAGCTGGTGATTGGTTCGGGATTGGCCCAGCAACTGGATTTGCAGGTCGACACCGTGCTTCCGCCGATATTCCGGAGCGGCGGTGGCGAAAAAACTCCACGGATCACGGGAATCTTCCAGTCGGACATTTCTCCCTGGCAGTCGCGAATGATTCTGACCACCTTCGAGTCGGCCTCGGACATCTTCGGTCAGCGGGGGTTGGCGACCGACCTGCTCGTCTTCTGTCGCCGCGGCCAGCCTGAAGCGATTCGATCCCGGATTCTGCAATCGATTCCAGGTTCCCCGGAGGGTGGTGCCGGAAATCTTCAGTCGTCGGTCACCTCGCGGACGGACCTGGAATCTTTGCTTCCGGCCGGACTGGGGCACCGGGAAGGTGTCTTCAACCTGCTGTTCGTGGTCGCATTCGCCGTCGGCATTCTCGTGATACTGGTCACATCCGGATTCGGACGTTCCGAGCGTCGTCGTGAGATCGGTATTCTCAAGGCCACTGGTTGGCAGACCGACGAGATCATGATCCGCAGCCTTGTCGAGAGCTTGTTGCTGGGACTGGCGAGTGCCGCCATCGCGATTTTGCTGGCCCTGGCGTGGCTCAAGTGGTTCAACGGATTCTGGATCGCCGGGGTCTTCCTGGCGGGAGTGGAGATCCAGCCGTCATTCACGGTGCCCTGCATCCTGGCTGCTCAACCGGTCGGCTTGGCGGTGTTGGTCGCCTGCCTGGTGGTCACCACCGGGTCGGCCTACTCGACGTGGCGAAGTGCCGTGACCCCACCCGCGGAGGCCATGAGATGACCGACGCGATTCTCGAAGCCCAATCGGTAAGCAGGATCTATCATCCGGGTACCTCCGGCGAGGTGCAGGCGTTGAGTGATGTTTCACTGGCCATCCCGGCCGGAGGTTACGTGGCGCTGGCCGGCCCGTCGGGATCGGGAAAGACCACGTTGCTGTCTTTGCTGGGAGCACTCGATCGTCCGTCAACTGGTCACGTGAGATTCTCGGAACGGAACCTCGAGGAGTGTTCCGATGTGGAATTGGCTCGGCAGCGTCGACGAATGGGTTTTGTTTTCCAGAACTTTTCGTTGATCCCGAGGTTGCCGGTCTGGGAGAACATCACCTATCCACAGATTCCCAGGGGGTTGTCGGTGGCAAAAAGGCGCCAGGCTGCCGGCGAGATCCTGGCTCGGCTGGGACTCGAGGCGAAAGCTGGTGCACCGCCTGAAGAGTTGAGCGGTGGGGAACAGCAGCGTGTCGCCGTGGCACGGGCCCTGGTCGGGAATCCCGAGGTGATCTTTGCCGACGAGCCAACATCCAACCTCGATCGGCGGTCGGCCGACGAACTCGCCGCGATTTTCCAGGACATCAACGGGTCCGGAACCACGCTTGTTGTCTCGACCCACGACACCGCATTGATCGAGGCAGCCTCGCTGGTGTTCACGCTCTCGGAAGGTCGCCTTGTTGAAGACGGGGCCTGAATCCAGGGCCGCGGGTGGCAACACGGCCGGGCCGCCGGGTGGGGGTTACACGAGGATGTCCTGGATGACTTTTCCGTGCACATCGGTCAGTCGTCGCTGGAGACCGTTGTGGTAGAAGGTCAATTGCTCGTGATCCAGGCCAAGCAGGTGCAGGATCGTCGCGTGGAAATCGTGGACGGTGAGCACATTCTCGGCGGCCGCGAAGCTGAAGTCGTCGGTTGCCCCGTAACTGAAGGGGGCCTTGACTCCGGCGCCGGCCAGCCAGCAGGTGAATCCTCGCGGGTTGTGGTCTCGTCCCAGCGTTCCGCGCTGGAACATCGGCAGTCGCCCGAACTCGGTGCAAAACACCAGTAGGGTGTCTTCGAGCATGCCCCGTCGTGCCAGGTCAATCAGCAGTCCAGCGACGGGTTGGTCGAGGATTTCGGAGTGGTGGTCGTACTGAGGTTTTAGCTTGTTGTGGCCATCCCAGTTCAGTCGGCCACCGGACGCGTAGGCACCGTTGAACAACTGGACAAATCGCACTCCCTGTTCGACAAGCCGTCGGGCCAGGATGCAGTTTCTGGCAAACTGGGCCTTGATCTTGTTCTGGGGATCATCGGCTCCGTACAAGGCCAGCGTTTCTTTGGTCTCGGATCGCAGGTCAGTCACCCGTGGTACGGACAACTGCATCCGTGCCGCCAGTTCGTAACTGGCCAACCGGGCAACCAACTCGGTGTCCCCGGGAAAGCGTTCGGCGTAGCGTCGGTTCAGTTGTCCCAGCACGCGTCGTGCGGCGAGATCCTGGCCGGTGGTGGTGTTTTTGGGCTTTTGAAGATATCGGACCGGCTTGGTCATGCTGAATGGTGTCCCCTGGAACTGCGCCGGCAGGAATCCACAGGTCCAGTTGTTGGGTCCTGCCTGGGGGTTGCCCCGCGGGTCCTCGATCGCGACGAAGGAGGGCAGGTCCTGGGTCTCACTGCCCAGTGCGTAGCTCGACCAGGCCCCGATACTGGGGAAGCCGTCGGGGACAAAACCGGTCGACATCACGTTTTCGCCGGGTCCGTGGGTGTTGGTCTTGGTCGTCAGCGAGTGCAGGTAGCAGATGCGGTCGGACTGGTTGCCCATGTGGGGGACCATGTCCGAGACCATCTTGCCGCAGCGTCCACGGGGTCGGAATGTCCAAAGCGGACGTTGCAGGTTGCCGTTCTCACCCTGGAAGGTGACCAGTCGCTCGTTGCCCGGCAGGGGTTGTCCGTCGCGCTTGATCAATTCGGGCTTGTGGTCGAACGAATCGACCTGGCTGAATGCTCCGGCACAGAACACCACGATCACGTTTTTGGCTCGCGGGGCATGGTGACCGGTGCGTGGAGCTGCCGGGCGGGTGGGGTCGATCACCGGGGCTGCGGCCAGTCGACCGTCTGCCTGCAGCAGTCCGGCCAGGGCCATCGATCCCAATCCGCGCGTCGTGTCACCGAGAAAATGACGGCGGTCGAGAAGGGCCAGTGCCTGTGGAGATACGAGAGGTGACGACACGCGAGCGGGTTACTCCAGGAACACGAACTCGTTGGAATTCAGAAGCACCCGCCCGACCTGCTGTGGTCCGAACCGACGGGCGAGTTCAACCAGCACCGTTTGTTCCTCGGGCTCCAGTTGTCGACCCAGCGTCCATTTGACCATGGCCTGGACCTGGTTCCCCGTGTCCGCGCCGACTGCGTTGCGAGCTCGCTGAGCCAGGAATTCGGATTGCCGGTTCACAAACCGGCTGTTGAACAGTCCCAGTGACTGGACGGGTGTTGTTGACCGCGATCGCTTTGGTGCCATTTGTCCGCCGTCAGGACAATCGAATGCGCCGAAGATTCCCGGCCGCATCAGGCGGATCCGGGTCCCATAGACCATCCGCCGCCAGCCGGATCGGCCAAATTCCTCCTTGGGGACGTAATCACCAAAATTGCTCTGTGGCACGTCGTAGAAATCGAAACCCTGGCCATGCATCCGGTTGTTGAGTTGGCCGCTGGCCGCGAGGATCGAGTCGCGGAGTGCCTCGGCCTCGAGCCGTCTCGGTGGAAAACGCCACAGCAGCCTCGTGTCACCATCGCTGGCGAGAGCCTCGGCCCGCGGTCGAGACGATTGGCAAAACGTGGCCGAGAGCAGGATTCGACGGTGCAGGTGTTTCAGTGACCAGCGGTGTTGCACCAGGTCCAGTGCCAGCCAGTCGAGTAGCTTGGGATGCGTCGGGCGGGCACCGTTGCGACCGAGGTCCGAGGGTGTATCGACGAGCCCGGTGCCGAAGTGGTGTTGCCAGATCCGATTGACGATCACCCGCGGGGTCAGTGGATTGTGAGGACTGGTGATGGCACGAGCCAGGGCGATTCGTCGCGTCGTTTCGGTGGCGCCGGCATCCAGGTCGAGTGCCCCGATCAATCCGGGAACGTCAGGTGCGACCTGTTCCAGTCGCTGCATCGGGTCGCCACGTTTCAGGCGGTAAGTGGTCTCGGGGGCCTGGAAGTTGCCCAGGAATCCCTGTGGTCCTGCGGCGAGCCGATTGAGTTCGGTCCGGGTCGAGGCGAAGCGGCCGGCGATGTCTCGGAGCCGGAGGACATCGGCGGCCGCGACACCCTGTATCCGGATCGTCTTGGCAGCACGCCGATCATCCGGATGAAGGGTCCGATCGCGGGAGTGAGCGATCGTCCGCCAGGTGTCCGGTCCATCGGGGACCTGGAGGTCGTAGTCGACCGGTGCCGAGGATCCCATCGGTTTCAGGATGACGCGATGGATGGTTTGAGGATTGGCAAAGGTGATTGTCACCGAGGCGGGACCTGGTTGCCCGGCCTGCCAGAAGAAGTTGAGCTTGCGGGCACCGTCGATCAGGTTTTCTGCCAGGCGTGATTGGTTGGCCATGGCAAAACTGGAGGAGTCGGCTACCGCACCGAGTGTGGCCAGGGCGACATTCCGGGATGGGCCACGGTCCCCCGCGGCTGTCCAGGCTTCCAGGTCGTCCAGTTTTGGCGATCCGCCGTCGTTGGTGGCGTGGATCCTCAGCCGCAGAGCGGAAGTGGTGACTGCGTCAAAGGATTCGGTTGTCTGACGGAAGTCGACCGCCTTGCGCAGCCGGAACGTCTTTCGCAGTTCCTCGCGAAGGGTGCCTATTTCTCGGAGTCGATTCTGGATAGCTGGCAAACGAGCCTGCCACCGATCGTTCTGGTTTCCGTGGATCCGGCGGTCGCCGTAGCGAAGACCGGCGAACACGGCCTGCACGGCGTAATAGTCCTGTTGTGGGATCGGATCGAACTTGTGACTGTGACATCTTGCGCAGCCAATCGTGAGGCCGAGGAACACCGATCCGGTGGCCGAGATCACCTCGTCCAATTCGTCCTGTCGTTGCTGCCGGGTCAATCGTTCGTCGGGACTCTTGACCGTGTCACGGGGGCCGGCAACCAGGAACCCCGTGGCGGCGTCGTGTCGGGTTGTGTCTCCGGCGAGTTGATCGAAGACAAAACGGTCGTAGGGTCTGTCGTCGTTGAAAGCCTGGATGACGTAATCGCGGTAATACCAGGCGTTGCCGATCCGTGAGTTGGTTTCGTAGCCGGTTGTCTCGGCAAAACGGACAAGGTCCAGCCAGTGACTGGCCCAGCGTTCCCCGTAGCGGGGGCTGGCCAGCAGCCGGTCCACGGCTCGTTCCCAGGCTCCGGGCTCGAGATCGGCCTGGAAGTGCTGGGCCTCCAGGGGGGACGGTGGCAGCCCGGTCAGGACCAGCGAGGCACGTCGCAGCAATCGACGGCGATCGGTTGGAGCCGACAGTTGCAGTTGGCTGGCGGCCAGCTGCGAGATAATAAAACTGTCGATGGGTGATCGGGCGCGGGCTGCACCCGCCCTGGAGAGCGTCGGCAGGAGAACCGGCTTCAGCGGCTGGAACGACCAGTGCGTTGTCCCGGTGTCGGCGTCCCTGGGCATCACGGCACCTCGTCGGATCCACTCCGATATCATCCCGGTCGCCCCGGAACTCAGTCGCGATCCCTTGGGAGGCATCATCACTTCGGCGTCGCGGCTGGTGATTCGTCGAATCAATTCGCTGGCAGCAGGTTTTCCCGGCCGAACGGCCGGTTCGCCCGAGTCTCCTCCGGCGAGCAAAGACCGTCTCTGGTCGAGTCTCAATCCGCCCTGCTGCTTGTCGGGTCCATGGCAGGCGAAGCAGTGTTTGCTCAGGAGATTCCGCGCGGCGTCATTGGGTTCGGTCGCTTCGGCGCGCAGGCCCGTTGTCGCGGTGGCGAGCATCAGCAAAAGCGGCAAGCCTCTCATGGGGTCGATTCTAACGCCGGTTGCAAAGAAAGATCGACCCGCCACCACCGCGAGAGCGTCTAGACCAGGATCTCGTTGACCACCCGTCCGTAGACATCCGTCAGGCGGAAGTCGCGGCCGGCGTAGCGGTAAGTCAACTGGGTGTGGTCGATGCCCAGCAGGTGCAGCATCGTGGCATGGACATCGTGGACGTGCATCGTGTCGGTGACGGCCTTGAAGCCGAAGTCGTCGGTTTCGCCATAGGCCATTCCACCGCGGACGCCGCCTCCGGCCATCCACATCGTGAAACCATGATGGTTGTGGTCTCGGCCGTTGCCGTTTTCCGAGACCGGGGTCCGGCCAAATTCGCCGCCCCACACCACCAGCGTGTCCTCGAGCAGTCCTCGCTGTTTCAGATCGCGCAACATCGAAGCGATCGGACGGTCGACGTTGCGGGTCAGGGTGACCATCCGTTCGTTGTGGTTGTTGTGGGTGTCCCAGGGCTGGCCACCGTCGTAGTACAACTGGACATAACGAACACCCCTTTCGCACAACCGGCGAGCCAGCAAACACCCATTTGCGAATTTTCCGGGGCCATAGGCTTCGCGGGTCTGCTTGGTTTCCTGGCCCAGATCAAAGGCGTCGGTTGCCTCGAACTGCATCCGGAAGGCGGTCTCCATCGATTCGATTCGAGACGCCAACCGATCTCCACCGCCGCGGTTTTCCAGGTGTTTCTGGTTGAGTTGTCCGAGCAGGTCGAGTTGACGCCGTTGCACCTTCCGGTCGTAGCGAGCGTTGCGGAGGAAGGGAATGATCTTCTCGGGGGCCAGGTTGGTGTGATTGATATGAGTGCCCTGGTGATGGTTGGGCAAAAAGGCGCTGGTCCAGGTCAGGGGTGCTTCGACGGGGTAGCCGGTGGCCAACACGACAAAGGCGGGCAGGTTGCGGTTCTCGGACCCCAGCCCGTAACTCACCCAACTGCCCACGCTGGGCACGGCCGAGGTCAGGGCGCCACAGTTCATCAGGAACATCGCCGGATTGTGATTGGGGTTGTCCGAGTAGCACCCCTTGAGCACACAGATGTCGTCGATGACGCGTGAGATTTCCGGCAGGAGATCACTGACGATCACTCCACTATTGCCTCGCGGGGCAAACTTGCGAATGGAGGGCAACAGCCCGCCGGTGATCCGCTCGGTCCGCAGGGTCGCTCCCTGGGGACGTTGCCCCTGGAATTTTTTCAGTGCCGGCTTGGGATCGAACAGGTCGCCCTGGTAGGGGCCGCCGTTCATGAACAACTGGATCACCCGCTTGGCTCGACCACCGTAGTGCGACGGTGATTGATCGGCCGTGAGTGCCGAGGCAACTCCCACGGCACCGAGGCTGCCGCCAAGTCGACCGATCATGGCGCGGCGCGAAAGTGGATTGAGGGAGGAGGGAGTGTTCATTGGCTGTGGGTGGTTGGGGGTCATCGTATTGGCCACCGGTGGCGTCGTTCAGTCGACAAAGAGAAACTCGTTGCTGGCCAGCAAGGCGTGGAGGTACTGAGACCACCGCGCATCGCTTTTCTTCACATCGGTCGATTGGCCAGTCTCGAGGAATGTTTCACCAATCGACAATTCATCGTCGGTTGGTGAACGCTGGAAGAGCATCCGGTAGGCGTTGTGAATCGTGGATCGTGTCGGCTGACCACGATTGGTTCGGATCTGTCCGGCCAGCCGGTCGGCCTGCTGGAACAGGAACGGACTGTTCATGGCGAACAATTGCTGCACGGGCGTGGTTGTTGGCTCTCGGCGGGGGCTGTGTGTGCCGGGATCGGGGAAGTCGTGCATTTTCAGGATGACGTTGAGCGTCTTGCGGTCGATTTTCCCGTAAAGAGTTCGTCGCGAATTTTTGAGGTTGCCCAGGTCGCCGGATGGTCCACCCAGGCGTTGATCGAGCGAACCGGTGACTTGCAGCATCGCGTCTCGCCACGGTTCGATCGCGAGTCGCCTCGGACTGAAATGCCACAACAGCCGATTGCCAGGGTCGTGCGCGACACCGTCGGGCCGATTGCGACTGGACTGTTGAAATGTGGCTGAACTGAGAATCTCGCGGTGCAACCATTTCAGTGACCAGTCGTGTGCTACGAAACGGCTGGCGAGATCGTCGAGCAGTGCCGGGTGCGACGGCCGTTGTCCCTGTGTGCCGAAGTTGCTGGGCGTTCGCACCAGGCCGTAGCCGAAGTGTTGTTCCCAGATGCGATTGACGATGACCCTGGCGACAAGCGGGTGGCCGTCGTCAAAGAGTGCCCTGGCGAGTTCGAGTCGTCCACTGCCGTGCTGAAACGGTTTGAGTTTTCCGGCGGTCAGTACCTCGAGAAACCGGCGAGGCACCACGGGGCCTTTTCTCATCGGGTTGCCACGGATGTGGACATGCAGGTCGCGCGGTTGGCCCCGTCGGAATTCGATCCGGTTTCTCGCCGGGCCATCCGGAACGACGTGAATACTTGCTTCCTCGACCGCTCGGACCATGACCGTATTCGATGCGAATGCTGCCGATTTTCTGGTCGAGGCAATTTTTGCCTCGATTTCCTTGAACCGCTTTTTGTTCGCCGCGGTTTTGGGCAACTGTTCCCTCATCTTGGCCAGGCTGACGGTGAGCGTGCGGACCTGTTCGCGGGCTTCACGGATCGGCAACCAGACGTCATCGCTTGCCAGTGGTCGATCAACCGGTCGACTGCTCATCAGCACGCCGCCGATCGCGTAGTAGTCGTGGTTGGAAATCGGATCAAACTTGTGGTCATGGCATCTTGAGCAGGCCAGGGTCAGTCCCAGGAACGTGCGGCCAAAAACATCGACTCGCTCCTCGAGTTCCTTGGCCACGGTCTCGCGAACCAGGCTGATATCGAGCTTGAGTTCTTTCCAGTAGGAGGGGCTGAGTCCGAAGAAACCCAGTGCGGCCAGGTCGTCGGGCCCGGTTTCTGCCATCAGGTCGGTGGCCAGTTGCCGCGAGATGAAGTCGTCGTAACCCGTGTCGGCGTTCAAGGCATCGACCACCCAGTCTCGGTACCGCCACGGGCCGGCCGTGCTGCTTTCAAAACCCGGCAACGCATCGGCGTAGCGAGCCTTGTCCAGCCAGAAACGGCCCCAGTGTTCTCCGTAGGCCGGCGAGGCCAACAGGTGGGTGATCAGGCGCTGGTAGGCTCCGGGTGCGTCGTCGGCGACAAAGCGGTCAACCTGTTCGGGCGTGGGTCCCAGGCCGGTGAGATCGAAACTGAGCCGGCGGACCAAGGATCGGCGATCGGCCCTGGGTGACGGGGTCAGCCGGGCCTGCTGGAGCCGGGAGAGGACAAAGCGGTCGATACGATTGCGTGACCAGTCGTCGTTGGTCGGCTGGGGCACGGTGGTCGTGAATGGTCGGAATGCCCACCAGGCCCGTGCCTGGGGGCTGGAGGGTGCCACGGCGGAAATCGACGGTCCTCCGACCCGGGGGTCAGGAGCCCCGAGGGCGACCCATCGCTCGAGTATCCGGATTTCGCGTTGCAGGAGTTTCCGCTTGGGAGGCATCTCGATGCCGTCTCGCCGCACCGCGGCGATCAGCAGGCTATCGTCGGGCTTGCCGGGCACGACCGCGGCACCCGATTCGCCTCCCCGTCGGGTGGCTGCCCGGGTGTCCAGTCGCAGGCCTCCTTGCAGAGGCTTGGACTTGGCCGAATGGCATTCGAAGCAGTGCTTGACCAACAGGGGCCGCACCTCGCGCTCGAAGAACTCGACCTGTTCGGCCGGGATGTTCCCGGCGCGTTTTTTCTGGACTCCCCCCGGCTCGTCGTCGGCCAGGCCGACGACGGGTGTCAGTAGGGCCAGGGTTGTTATCAGGCAACGGTTCACTTGCCGGCCGCCGTCTCGGTTCCAAGACAGAAGAGGTGCTTTTCGCCGCGGATGTAGAAGCGGTCGTGGGCGATGGCCGGAGAGGCGTAGGTGAACTCGCCCAGCTTGTTCTCGGCAACCACCTGGAGCTTGGGCCCTGGCTTGATGGCCTTGGTGATTCCGTCGTCTGCAACGAAAAATGCCAGGCCCCGGGCGGTCACCAGCGAACCGCTGTAGTGGCGACCAAGTCGGTTCTGCCACAGGCGGTCACCGGTCTTGGCGTCAAAACAGTTGCCGGTACCGCGGTCATCGGCGACCAGCAGGTACTTGTTGACGACAACCGGGCTGGGGACATAGCACTTGGCACCCCGTGAGTGCCAGGTGATGTGTGACTTGGTGACGTCGCCGGTGCCACGAGGGTTGATGCCCATCACGTGGTAGGTCGGGAATCCACAGGCCATGAAGAACAGGTTGCCGTCGTAGACCATCGACGCGACGAACTGCTCGGTCGGACCCTCGATGATCCAGTGTGGCTTTCCGGTCCGCGGGTCGAGACTGGTGATGTGCTGACTGCCGGAAACGACCATCTGGGTGCGGCCATCAATGTTGCGGATCAACGGGGTGACATAGCTGCGGATGCCGTACTTGCGATCGGTCTTCCAGACCGTTTTTCCGGTAGCGCGGTCCAACGCCAGCATGTAGCTTTTGCCGTCGTGGTCACCATTGACGATCAACAGGTTCTCATAGATCACCGGGCTACTGCAAAACCCGTGTGCGCTGACAAAGTCCCCGGGCTTGACCGACCAGAGTTTTTTTCCAGCGGCGTTGTAGGCGGCGACAACCATGCGTCCGGGTGTGATCAGCCGCTTGTTGCCAACGTTGGGAGCCGGGATTTTTGAGGGCCCGACTTCCAGGAACGACACGTAAATCGTCTTGCCATCGGTGACCGGTGTGCCGGAGGCGTAGCTGTTGAGGTTGTGCTTGGATTCCAGTGGTGCCGACAGCACGACCCGTTCCCAGATCACCTTGCCGGTGTGGGCGTCGAGGGCGAGAAGTGTTCGCTGTTTCTTGGCCTTGATGCAGCCGACGATGTAGGCCCGGTTGCCATGGATGATCGGTGACGAATGGCCTTCGGCCGCCAGGGGTGTCTTCCACAGGAGATTCTTGCCCGTTGTGGCGTCCCAGGAAATGGGGACCGTCTGGCTGCTGCTGGAACCGTCGCCTCGAGGACCTCGCCACCCGGGCCAGTTCTCGGCTTGAACCGCTTGAGTTGTCCATGCACTGGCTGCCAGCACGAGCAGCGTGAGGGTCGTCTGTTTCATGATAATTGCGTATCCGGCAACGGGTTGAGAAGGGTCTTGACCGCCAAGCGTCGCAACGATCGTATCACATGTGCTTGGAGTGATGCGAGTTTCCCGGTTCCGTTGAACTGTGGAGGGCGAATTCCAAGGAATTCGACTACTCGCAGGTGCGAGACGGTTCCTATACTCCCGCCGCTTGTTCCCCGTTGCCCTCGTGTTGGATCAACCGTGCCGGACGAAATTGACGAGTCCCCTGATTTCCGGATCGACCCGGCTCATCCCGGATTGGATGCCGATCTCCAGGCCGGCGGCCACGAGAGTCCCGATCAGGATTGGCTCGATGACGATCTCGAGTCGGCCTACCGGCAAGCACTGGAGGCGAATGAGGCTGTCGAGGAGGAGATCGGGCCAGGGATCGAAGTGGCGGACTGGCCGGGCCCGGTTGAGGAACCCGAGACGGAAACCACTCTCGATCCGCAAAGCGTCGAGGAACCCGAGGCTCCCCGTGTGACCGCTCGCCAGGTGATTGAGGCAGCACTCTTTGTTGGTGGCAAACCCCTGACGGCCAAGAAGCTGGCGTCCCTGGTGGGCTCTGAAACCGGAACCTCCCAGGTCGACGAGGAGATCGAGGGTCTCAACGGACTGTATG
>CAWVUS010000077.1:0-17921 GCA_963933195.1 uncultured Planctomycetaceae bacterium | reverse complement strand
TGCTCAAGAAAATTGCCCTGGTGGGCAACAATCCAGCGATCATCCAGTTGTTGCCAGATACTGGACAACAACATCGTGATGCCCAGCACGGCCGACACGACCATCGGGACGCCCCACCCCAGGGTCACATCGATCTTCTTCGCGTTTTCAGCCGTCAGCTTGACGACCTCGACATCCGAGACCTGTTCCCACAACAACATGCCCATGACCACGATCACAACCGTCGTCAGCAGGAACCCCGAGGCGACACGGCCGAATTGAATACCCAACACCAACACGGTGATGCAAAGCACTGTCAGCCAGAACCACGACAAACCATCCATAATCGTCTGTGAAAACTCGGGGATGGCGGACCCGTGCACGATTCGGTTGTACAGGCCAAACGCGGCCACGACCCAGCCGACCCAGATCAGGTGAATCGTCGTGACAAAGTTCGGCTGCGAATAGAATTCCAGTTGTCCCTTGCCGTCGTCGGCCTGAAAGTCACGGAATGCCAGTTGCTTGCGTGCGAGATACCTGACCGGGATCGGCAGAAAGACGACGATGATGTAGCGGTAAAACTCCTTGAGAACCCTGACGAACATGGTCCACAGCACACCGCCGGTCTTTTTGGCCACTTCACCGGCTCCATCGGCAATGGTATCCAGCAGCCCGTCTTCGTCTGCGGCAGGCTTGGGAGGCACTGGCACGTCAGCGGTATCTGAATCTCCAGCCGCGGGGGCATCGCCATCGAACATGTCTACCGTCTCCCCTTGAAGTCGTCGAATTCACAACCTACCGGCAGTTCCACACGCATTCCAGCCGCACCCGACAATTCCGGACCTGTCCACATCTCATCGACTCGCCTGTTGCATTTCCTCCCGATCGCTACGTGCCCGGAGCTTCTCCCGCTTGTCGTACAACCGCCGCCCGCGAGCCATCGCCAGGCCAACCTTGATCTTGCCACCGACAAAATGAACCGTCAGCGGCACCAGTGTCAGCCCCCGCTGCGACGCGGACTCGGCAAATTTTTGCAACTCCCGCTTGTGCACAAGCAGCTTTCGTCGTCTCTCGGGCTCGTGATTCATCACATTCGCCTGGGGATACTCGGCAATCCGTGCTCCCAGCCACCAGAGTTCACCATCAATGACCCGTGCATAGGATTCGTCGATCGAGATCTTCCCATCCCGAATACTCTTCACCTCACTACCAGTCAGCACCACGCCGCACTCGAGTTCCTCGAGCACGTCATAGGTGTGGCGTGCCTTGCGGTTGCGAGTGACGACACGACGCTCCGGACCGGAGTCGTTCGTCTTGGTCGGCTGTTTCTTTTTCTTCGCCATGGGCGAGAGAATCTTACAGCGCCACGGCGCCGGGAAAAGGGTACGCCACAACCGGCTCAGCCAACTCCGGACAATTGAACCAGTAACTGCTCGACCACGAGGTGATCCGGTAGCTTGCCCTCGTCGTCAGCTCCCTTCAATTTCTTGTCCACCGTCAACAACCGCTTCAAAATCTGCTCGGCCTCGTCGCGTCCGATCCGGCGAAGGTACCGGTTCGATTCATCGACTTCCTTGTAATAGACACCGGCATCTTTAAGAGCCTGGCTGAGTCGTTTGCCCTGCCGGGCCATCTCGGTGGCACGGGCCAACCGTCGGTAAACGTAGGCCACGCCGCCCATCAGCTTGGGCAGTGGCTCTTTCGATTCGTGAAGCCGACCAAACTCCACCAGGGCCGACCCGGTTCGCCCCTGCCGCAACGCGGCCAGCATGTCGAAGGTCGATTGCACCTGCCACCCACCAACCAACGACCTCACCATCTCAACGTCAATCCGTCCCGCCGGCGAGCAGGAGGCCAGCTTGGCGAGTTCTGATTCGAGTTGCGAGAGATTCGAGCCCACCAGTTCCACGAGCAACGACGCGGCGTCCCGCGTCAATTCGATCGCGTGCTGCTCACCGGCGACTCCTCCCAACCACCGCAACAGCGCCGCCCCCTCCAGCGCCGTACACTCCACCACAGCACCCGATGCCTTGACCGCCTTCGCCAACCGCGTGTTCCCCGGAAAGGACTTCGGCTGCAAGATCAGCACACTCTTCTTGACCGGGGCGGCAACGTACTCTTCCAGCGTCGACCGGTTCTGCTTGATGAACTGTTCAGCGTCGTCCACCAGGACGACCCGTCGTTCGGCGAACATCGAGACGGTGGCCAATTCATCGTGGATGTCTCGCCACGTGTTGTCATCACCGTTTCGACGAGACAGATCCTCCTCGCCCTCCTCGCCCAGCACCGCGCGTGCAATGGCGGCAGCACTCTGACGAACCAGCAAGCCTTCGGCGCCGACCAGGACCACAACCGGAGGCACGTCCTGCCCGTCGATCGCCCCGACGAATTCGGTGGCGTGCATTCGCATTGACCCCTCTTCCTGAGAGCCACTACAGTTCCCGGCCGCGCCGGGGCGGGCCCATTACACCAGACCCTCGCCGATCATGACAACCGAGTTTCCTGTCGTCGAGCCTCTCGAGTACACCTGTCCGGGACACGGACAGCCGATCTCGCGTGCCGTTCACCTGTCAAGAATGGCGACGTTTTACCCGGCATGCCGCGATTGTCCGCACCGGGACGACACGCAGGGCCTCGCCAGAACGACCATCGTCCGCCTGGCGCGGACTCAAGATCGGGTGACCCGCAACACGCTGTTTGATGACGAAGGTGTCCGCGGAGTTCACAGGAACGAACTGACCCGTACTGACGCTGATCGCCTCGTGGCGGCCCTGGCCTGGCTCTGCTGGCAGGATCGTCCTCCCGGAATCGGCGGTGACACCCGTACCCGGTCCTCGCCCGTCGTCGTCGTCGGCCACGACACCCGTCCGGCCGCTCGCGATCTCCTGGCCGGTGTGCTCGCATCACTGGTGAGATCCGGCTGCCGCGCCCTGGAGATCGGCTCGGTCAGTGACGCCTGCTTCCGCTTTGCCGTTGACCATCTGCAGGCCGATGCTGGAGTCCGAGTCACCGGTGACGGCCACCCACCGTCCTGGATCGGACTGGATGCCGTTGCCAGCCGCGGCCGACCTGTCTCGAGAGGAGCCGGGCTGGACGCGTGGGAAACGGCTGCCGACACCGGACACCCCAGGCCCACTCGGCAAAGTGGCCACCGTCGATCGTTCCAGGCAACGGAGGTCTACGAGGCCACCCTCAGACGCCATCTCCTGGCCTCAAGACCACTCGCCATCTGTCTCTCCGCACCAGCCGGAGCACAAAGTGACTCGCTCACGCGACTGCTCTCCCCACTCCCCTGGAACTTATTCCACTCGGCAGCACGAACTGGCAGTCGTCAACAACCTGTCGCCGAATTGACTCGAGACACCGGAAGCGACCTGGGGATCACCTGGGACCACGATTGCGTCCGGGCCACATTCTGTGACGAAACCGGGGCGACAATCTCGCCTCTCCAACTGTTCGTGCTGCTGGCCACCCGCATCCTGTCCGATCACCCGGACCGGGCTGTCGTGCTTGCAGCGTCCTGTCCGGATGACATCGCCGCGACAATCCGACGACTCGGTGGACGTCCACGCACGTTCTCGGGATCGTCCCGAGCCACCGCCTGGCAGGCCATCGCGGACCACGATGCCGTGCTCGGTCTCGACGAGAACAACTCGATCTGGTTCGGTGCTCACGCCCCCACCCAGGATCCCCTGTTGACCGTCTCGCATCTGCTACAAACTCTCGATCGGCACGAACGGCCCCTGTCTCAATTGCTCGCCCGCAACAGCTGACCCACGAACACTGACCATGACACAACACGCTCCCAAAGACCCTGGTGACTGGATCGCCAGCCGGATGGACCACATCGACGCGTCGGGCATCCGCCGCATCTTCGACCTCGCGGCCGGAATGGACCAGAAAGTCGATCTCAGTATCGGGCAACCTCATTTCGCGACCCCCCAGCCTGTCCGCCGCGCCCTGGCCGATGCCGTCGAAAACGGCCACAACGGTTACAGCCCGTCCCCGGGAATCCCCCCGCTTCGCGAGGCCCTGCAACAACAGGTCGACGCTGGCCATCAACACGACGACCGTCGGGTCATGGTCACCAGTGGCACCAGCGGCGGATTGGTGCTCGCACTGTGCACCCTGGTCGACCCCGGGGACGAGGTCATCCTGTTTGATCCCGGCTTCATGATGTACCGGCACCTGGTCGCCCTGGCCGGAGGCACCAGTGTGACCGTCGACACCTATCCGGACTTTCGCGTCGATGTCGACAGGGTCGAGAAAGCCATCACCGACCGTACCAAGGCGATCGTCTACAACTCACCAGGCAATCCTACCGGAGCCATGGACGATCCGGAGACGATCGACGATTTGGCCAGGTTGGCGGCGGACCACGGCATCGTGTTGATCAGTGACGAGATCTACAGTCGCTTCTGCTACGACCGTCCGTTCCACTCCCCCGCCTCCGCCAATCCACAAACACTGGTGATAGACGGTTTCAGCAAGTCGCACTCGATGACCGGATGGCGTCTTGGATTTAGCCACGGCCCGGCCGAGATCATTGACCAGATGACCAAGCTGCAACAATTCACATTTGTCTGTGCCCCCCACCCTGTCCAGTGGGCCGGCCTGGCAGCCATGGAGGTCGACATCAGCGACCATGTCCAGGACTACCACCGAAAACGCGACCGACTGGTCGACCGGCTTACGGGCCATTTCGGTATTGGGGGTGGGGCGGGAGCCTTTTACCTGTTCCTGGAACCACCCGGAGGAAACGGCAACGAGTTCGTCAACCGTGCCATCCAACAGGGACTGCTCATCATCCCCGGATCGGTCTTCAGCGAACGAGATTCGCACATCCGGGTGTCATTCGCCGTTGATGACCAGACACTCGAGGCGGGAGCCGACTTGCTGATCGGACTTCTCTAGCGGGTCTCTTCAATCCGGACCCGGACCCGCCGCAGTCGCACTCGAGCGACCGGCTGCCCTCCAGCCTGGAGTTTCGCGTCCAGGCCAAGAAATCCCGTCAACGTCCCGGGAACATCCGCATCGACCACCGTCTGGCCATTGAGTCGCACGGTGACATGGCTGCCTCGGACTACCAATTCCAGGCGGTCCCATCCCAGCGGATCACGGGATGGAGTTCTCGGTGGCCCCGCCACGGCCATTCGTGAACCGCGGTGAAACAACCGGCACAGCCCGGCGGGCGCCAGTTCCAGTTGTAGCCCATCGAACCGGCCACTGGCCGGCCCACCAATCAACAGCGACCCGGTGGTCGTGTCGGCCGCCAGCAGTGCCCGCAACCGGAAGTTCTTCAGAGAGACCGACTTGTCCCAGAACCCGCTCGCTCCGTCCCGTGCGGCCGTCTCCAGCCGGACATCGCCACCAGAAACAGTCCACAGGCTGCGACCCAGATCCTCAAGATCATCACTCTTGTCATCACCGTGACGAACAAAACTCAATTTCGCAGCGTCCCGGAACAGGGGCGTGAACCGCAAACGCTTCAACTGGTTTCCAAGTCCTCCCAACGCCACCTTTCCCTTGGACGTCAATTTCAGCGGCTTGTTCAATCCGGCGGTGTTCTCCAGCACGATCTGCTTCAGCAGTCCCACGGCGGTGGTAATCCGAGCCACCTCGTCCGGATCACCTCGAACCGCGCCCGCGGCAAGCCCCAACAACTTCCTGGCCTCCGACAACCGCCCCGCATTGACGGCTGGTACAAACACCCGCAACGCCTCCTCGCTGATCTCGGCTCGGGCGGCGGGGTTGAGATTCATGAGGTTCAGTACGCCAAAGGCCTTGAGTGTCAGGGCGACCGGGTCAACCTGGAACCGCTGCTGCCAGGCCCGGGCAACCTGCAGGGCCACCGCCGTCTGTCGACCACGCAGGGCCGTCTCGAAGGCGAAATCGAACAGGGAGTAGGCACGTGCCGAATCACTCGTCTCTCGGGCCTGCTCCACGACGTCAACCGCCAGTCGCGAACGAGCCAGCGGAGTGCGAGCCTGGGCCAATAATGGCCGGAACACGTCCAGAACATCGGCCGCCGCCGATTTCCGTTCGGCTTGCGAAGGAACCACCTCGCCGCGGGCAGTCACCCGAGCCGGCCTCACGACGAGCAACAGCAGGCCCTCGTCGTACAGTTCGTCGTTGGCAGCCGAGGCGACTCGCACACGAACTCGCCACCCCCGGGGCGCCTGAGTCGCCCGGGGGGCCCAGGTGAAAATGCCGGTGACGGGGTTGATCGCCGCGCCGGACGGAACCTGGCCCTGGAGACTAAAACGAACCTGCCCCGGTGGTTCATCGGGATCGTCAGCTCGAACCCGCAATCGCAGGCTTTGTCCCACTCGCATCGACAGACTCGGAATCGACCGCAAACGGGGAGGCTGGTCCACTTCCTGGACTGACACAACAAGAGTCGACTCGGCGCGTTGGCGAACAGGGTCGATCACTTCAGAGTCAAAGGCCGTCGCCCGCACGGTGACCTTGAACTCACCCGGCCCCTGTTGCTCCGTCGGTGTCCAACTCAACCGGCCGGTGCGACGATCGACCACCATTCCGGTGGGAGCATCGTTGCCCAGCGTGTATTCAATGATGTTGGCCGGTCGATCCGGATCGGTGGCTGCCAACTGGACAGTCATTTCACGAAGTTCATCCACGCGGATTACGCCGGGTGACTCGAGATGGGGTGGCCTGTCCACCTCGCGAACAAGGACGACAGCTTCGGACAACGGTTGCCAGTTCGAGTCCGAGGCATCCCGGCTCTCCACGACGATCGTGTGCCTCCCCGGACCGTCGCTCTCTCCGGGCGTCCACGTCAGTTTCGCAGTCCTGTCAACCGTAACCCCGTCGGGACCACCCGGCCGGATCCGCAATTCAAAATCCGGATCTCCCAGGCGGCCGGCCAACCGATGCGACTCGCCCAGCAACTGCAGTTCGAACGGCTGTTCCTCATCGACCACCTGCTCTGGATGCCGGACCACACCCAGAACATCCATTGACCCGGCTGACGGATTGTCCACCACATCCCGGTCTCCCGGAGTGGAACCCGGATTGACCACCAGCCACCAGGTCATCACCACGCCCAACACCAGTACCGCCAGCCCTCCTAGAACCAGGCGGTTGCGACCGGGTGAAGTCACATCCTGGCTGTCCTGGTCGTCCGTCGACTGCTGTGGTGCCGGGCGAACCGATTCCAGGAACTGCTCGAGGCTGCCTCCAGCCACCTGGGTCGGCTGTTCCACTGCGTCGGAAAGCGTCAGTGACGTGGCCGGTTCGACGGCCGGTGAATCCTCGACATCCCGCCGGGTCGGCAGCGAGGAAAATTCCGCCAGTGCCTCGGCCACCTCGACAGGATCCCCGTACCGCTCTGTCACGTCGCGTCGCAACATCTTCGAAACGATCGCATCCAGCCCGTCTGGCAGATCCGGATCGATCGACCTGAGCGTGGGAGCATCCAGGTTGGTACGCACCATCAACGTCTGGAAAGGATTTTCTCCCTGGAAAGGTGGCGCCCCGACCAGGAAACGGAACAGCGTGCAGCCGAGGCTGTAGATGTCACCACGGATGTCCACCGCCTTGGTGTCCCAGGCCTGTTCCGGCGACATGTAGTCGGGCGTCCCCATCATCTGCCCCGTCTTGGTCAATCCTCCCTCTGTCTGTTCAGCGTCCGCAAATCGAGCCAAGCCCATGTCCAGGATTTTCACCAGCGGCCGGTTGTCAGCCGTCCATGTCAACATCAGGTTCGACGGCTTGAGATCACGATGAACCAAGCCCTGCTGATGAGCCGCCGACAGTCCCAGGGCAGCCTGGCGGATAAACTCACACGCCTCGCCCACCGCCAGCCGTCCTCGTCGCTCGGCGATCGAGCCCAGATTGGCTCCTTCGACATACTCCATCACCAGAAAGTGATCGTCTTCAACGCTCTCCGCGTCGATCGCTCGCACCACGTTGGGATGGTCAATCGCCGCGACGGCCTGGATTTCCTGCTGAAACCTCGCCACGTGGCTGGCACTCTTCACCAGACGCCGAGCCATCACTTTCACCGCCACCACGCGTCCCAGCACCACGTGCTCGGCCTTGAACACGGTCCCCATGCCACCGCGACCGAGCAAATCGAGCAACCGGTAGTTTCCCAGGTGAAAAGCATCACGGCCCGAGAGCAACATCTGCAACTGCCAGCCGGTCAACTGGCCACGTCGCACCAGCTTGCGACCGAGCGGCTCGACCTGCACCGCATCGCGCACCGGATCGATTTCCACCTGCAACGCAGCGAGATCATCCCGCGTCAGCAGGTCGCTGCGTTCGAGTCGGTCGAGGAACTCACCGAGGTCAAATGGGGGCATGAACCGCTCTTCGAAACGGGTGCGTCATCGGAACGCGGACCGTTCCCGGCACTCCACGTCCCCGCTCGGCTGGCCCGCCCACCAGCAACGTTCAGACGTCAGGGTAATACGGCCTCCCGAGTGGCCGCAAGATGGAAACCCCGGACAGGCTAACTTCCGTACTGCGACATCCCCGAACCGCCCACTTTGTTCAGGCGATTGTGACAGTGCAACGCCTCAAGCACAAATTCCGCCATGCTGGCCCGCGCCGACTGGCGAAGCGTCTCGTCCGTCCCAATTTTCTCAGGCAATTCCGGATCGACCTGCACAACGAGTTCATCAAGTCGATCGACAAACCCGGGAATCGGCGCCACCTGTTCCAACAGTTCATCGGCTGACACGCCGTCTCCGACAGACACTGGCACACCCGTCTCGAAATACTCGACCACGTCGCGAAACTGCCGAGTCGACAAGCCCAGGTCGAACACGTTTCGCACAGCCTCCTCGGCCAGACGTGCCACCAACCCGTCCTCCTCCCCGGGCTCCTCGCTCATCGTCAATTCCATCTTGCCGCGAGAACTGGCCCGGACAGCCATCAGGTCACTGACCCGGACCACCGCGGCCTGCTGCCCCAACATCACGCCACGGCGTTCGGCACTGGAAACCACGTTCTCCATGTTGGCCATCGACATCCGCACACTCACGCCCGATTGCTGGTTGACGTGTGGGCTACTGCGAGCCAGCCTCGCGAACTCCTCGACCACGTCCTTGATCCAGTTCGGGACCAATACCTCCAGCGGTCCGTCGCGTTTCACCCACGCGTTCTCGTCGGTGATCCTGACCCCGATCTCACGCGTCGGCGGGTAGTGCGTCCGAATCACACTCCCGATTCGATCCTTCAGCGGTGTCACCAGACGACCACGGTTGGTGTAGTCCTCGGGATTGGCACTGAAGACCATGCACAGATCCAATTCCAGACGGACCGGGAACCCCCGGATCTGCACGTCACGCTCTTCGAGCACGTTGAACAATCCGACCTGGATCTTTGGACTCAGGTCGGGCAGCTCATTCATGCAGAAAATGCCGCGGTGGCTGCGCGGCACCAGCCCGAAATGGAGCACGTCCTCGTTGGAGAGATGCTGTCCCTCGGCATGCTTGATCAGATCGATCTCTCCAATCAGGTCCGCAATCGTCACGTCGGGAGTCGCCAGCTTTTCGTTGTAGCGATCTTCCCGGCCGAGCCACTCGACCGGACACTCGTCTCCCTCACTGGCAATCCGTTCCCGCGCGTATTTCGAAACCGGCAGCAAGGGATCGTCGTGCATCTCCGAACCGGCCACTACCGGGATCACCTCGTCGAGCAAATCCACCAACATCCTCAGCATCCGGGTCTTGCCCTGCCCACGCAGGCCCAAAAAGAGCATGTCATGCTGCGAGAGGACGGCGTTTTGAACCTGCGGAATCACCGTCTCGTCGAAACCGAGAATTCCGGGAAACAACGGGGAACCCGCAACCAGCCTCTTCAACAGGTTGGCTCGCATCTCATCCTTGACGCTGCGCGACTGGTAACCGCTCGCGCGGAGTTCACCGAGAGTGCGGGGAAGATCGGACATGGCACGAAATTTTCTAAAAAAAATGGACCACAGTTACATGCCCAGTCTAGCCATCCGGAGGTGGTCGAGAAACCAAACCGGAAGAGAGGGGCTTGGCAGCCATTTGAAGAGGAAACTATGATCAGTAGACGTCCATCACCCCGAGACAGCCTTCCATGTCGACTCCTCTCGAGCCGTCCGACGACACCGCCGAATTTGGTGCCGGCAAAAACGACAGTGGATTTCAGGTCAAGGACCCACCCCAGGCCGCCGTCGAAGGCTCGGGCCAGGACAAAATGGCCGACCCGGCGGAATTGGGTGGTTCGGTGCTGGGAGATTTCCATCTGCTGAGAATCCTCGGCAGTGGCGGTATGGCCAATGTCTACCTGGCCGAACAGACCTCTCTCAAACGCAAGGTCGCATTGAAAGTGCTGCGACCGGATCTGCTGGCCGATGACACGAATCTCGAACGATTCGCCCGCGAAGCCACCGCGGCCGCGGGACTGAACCACAACAATATCGTCCAGGTCTTCGGCGTCGGTGACCAGGACGGGCTGCACTACATTGCCCAGGAGTATGTCCAGGGCGTCAATCTCCGAGAGTTCATCAGCCGCAAGGGCCCCCCGGAAGCGGCTGTCGCTGTGCACATCATCCGACAAGTCGCCCTGGCACTGAAAGCGGCGGCCGAGGCCGGGATCGTGCACCGGGACATCAAGCCCGAGAACATCCTGCTGACCCGGCAGGGAACGGTCAAAGTCACCGACTTCGGCCTGGCCCAGTTGAATCCCGAAGCGGACAACAACAGCCTGACGCTCACCCAGGCCGGCACCACGATGGGAACTCCACTGTACATGAGTCCCGAGCAGGTCAACGGATCACGGGTCGACCACCGCAGCGACATCTACTCGCTCGGTGTCACCTGTTACCACCTGCTCGCCGGTCGACCACCGTTCCGTGGTGAAACCGCCATTAGCGTGGCCGTGCAGCACGTCAACAAAACGCCCAGCCCACTGGCAACCCAGCGAACCGACCTCCCGCGACGACTCTGCGACCTGGTCCATCGTATGATGGCCAAGGATCCCGACGACCGGGTGCCGGACGCCACCACCCTGCTCGATGAACTCGATACGCTGCAGCGGCGACTCGGAGGCGACCAAGGCGGCATCGCGACCGAATGGATCGATTACGAACCCCAGGTGTCGCCCTGGTCTCGCATGCTCGGAATCCTGTCCGATTTCGACTGGCAGCGCCACAAGGGCTGGCTGTTGTGGCCGACCGTATGCCTGGGTGCCAGTGTGCTTGCCGGAAGCATTTCATTGCTGGCCCGTCCGATCAGCCCACTCGACACCCCGACAAACAAGACCAGCCAGGTGTCCCGTGAAACCCAGGTCGAGAAGCAATTCTTCTATGCAATCATGGTCGACACCGCGTCAGCCTGGCGAGCAGTAATAGACCATCACCCGGACGAGACACTTTTTGTCAACCAGGCCAAGTACCGCCTGGCGATGCATCACCTGAGACATCTCGAAATCGAAGAAGCCCGCCCGATTTTCGAAGAACTCGTGCTGGCCGGTGAAACCGAACCCGACCTGGTGGCCAGTGGGCTGGCTGGCCGGGCCGTCATCGCCAGTTACGATGGCCACTACGAGGAATCCCAGGACGTGATCGCCGAGTTGCTTTTTCCACTTCGCGACTATCTCGCTGTGGAGATGGAACAACTCATCCGCAATACGATCACCAACAATCGCGAGCACTCCAAGATGGAGATCCGGCAGGGACTCGAGGATTTCTTTCGCAACACCGAGACGGATGCTGACGCCGAGGCGAATTGACCACCTCGTCGGCCCCTCCGTATGATGGCCCCAGAGTCATTCGATCGGCACCGCGAGCCCGTCGGCCCAACCGAAAGTGCAGCATTGGCCTATCTCACCACCCAGCAGGACCGCACTCCCTGGAATCTGCGCGAACTCGAAGACGAACGAACCGTTTTCGGCCGACACCCCAGCAGCCACATCGTGCTCGACAACGAGGCTGTCAGCCGACACCACGCCCAGATCCTCCAAAGCCACGGGCACTACTTTCTCGAGGATCTCAAGAGCCGGAACGGGACCCTGGTAAACGGCCGCCTCGTCGACCAGCCAACCGAGCTCCACGAAAACGACGCGATCACACTGTGCGATTTCGAGTTCCATTTCCACCAGGACCGTCCCGAACAATCTCCGCCCCCACAATCAGACCCACTCGAACACGACAGCGAGAACAGCCGTTACTTCGCCGTGGGAGTGGAACCTGTTGACGACGACTCCTCCTCCTCCTCCATTCTGTCCAAGCTCAGCATGAGCACGATCCGCCGTGACCACGTCGCGGCAGATCCCGAGGCCAAGCTGCAGGCGGTGCTCGAGATTTCCAAGAGCCTCGGCCAGGTGCTCGAGTTCGACGAGGTCCTCACCCGGATGCTCGACGGACTCTTCGAAATCTTTCCACAGGCCGAGGAGGGGTTCGTCCTGCTCAAGGAAGACAAGAGCGCCAACCCCGTCATCCGTGCCACCCGCAACCGCTCCGACACTCCCGATCGCACCCCATCGATCAGCCTCACGATCGTCCGCGAAGCGATGAGTACCGGCGAGGCAATTCTCAGCGCCGACGTGATGGGAGACAACCGGTTTCTCAGCAGCCAGAGCATCGCCGGCATGCGACTTCGTTCGATGATGTGTGCCCCGTTACCGGGAGTGGACGGACAGGCATTGGGGCTGATCCAACTGGCCAGCCGTGATGTCACATTGCCTTTTTCCGAGAGCGACCTGGACGTGCTGGTCGGGGTCGCCACCCAGGGAGCCCTGGCGATCGAAAACGCCTCGCTGCACGCCGAGGTGCTCAAGCAACGCGACCTGGAACGCGAACTCGAATTCGCCACCCAGGTCCAACTGGGCTTTCTGCCCAACAAGAGACCCCAGGCTGCCGGGCTGGAATTCTGTGACTATTACGAGGCGGCTCACCGTGTCGGCGGTGACTACTTCGACTACATCGAATTGCCAGACGGCCGGATCGCTGTCGCCGTCGCCGATGTCGCCGGCAAGGGCATCCCGGCGGCCCTGCTGATGGCCCGACTCTACTCGGCCACGCGGTACCACCTGCTCAGCCAATCCGACCTCGGGCAAGCTCTCTCGGACCTGAACCGCGACATCTCCACCAGCGGACTCGGACACCGATTCATCACCTGTGTCCTGATCGTGATCGATCCCGCCACCCGACAGGTCGCCCTGGCCAATGCCGGACACCTGCCGCCACTGGTCCGGCACGCCGACGGATCCATCTCGGAAGTGGTCTCCAAATTCCCTGGCATGCCGTTGGGAATTGTCCCCGACCAGGAATTCCAACAGCAACACCACCAGTTGGGACCTGGTGACACCTGGCTGATGTTCACCGACGGCGTGACTGAAGCCATGAACGATGACAACGAGATCTATGGCACCGAGCGACTGCAGGAGAGCCTGTCCCGGGCGCCGGCCGAACTCGACACGATGATCCAGGCCATCGTTGGCGATGTCGAAGTCCATTGTGCCAACCGGGACCAGAGCGACGACATGTGCATGACCGCGTTTCGCTGTATGGATTCGGCCACGTGAGCAATCTCGTCCGTTCGATCCTCGGACCCGACGGCCGGATTGCCGAACGGCTGGACACCTACGAGCCGCGGCCCCAGCAATTGGAGATGGCCGAGGCGGTGGCCAACGCCATCGAGCAACGTCAACACCTGGTCGTCGAGGCGGGGACCGGGGTCGGCAAGAGCTTCTCATACCTCGTCCCGGCAATCCTGGCGGTTGCGGCCAATCCCTCGGACCCAGACCGCCCACGACGTGTCGTCGTCTCCACACACACCATCGCGTTGCAGGAACAATTGATCACCCGGGACATCCCTTTTCTCAACGCCATTCTACCGGTCGAGTTCTCGGCGGTACTGGCCAAGGGACGCAGCAACTACATCAGCCTCAGACGGCTCGCCGGTGCCGTTGCCCGTGAGGAATCGATGTTCAATCAGCCGGCCGAGATCGAACAACTCGAATCGCTGGTCGACTGGTCGCTAAAAACCACAGATGGCAGTCGCAGTGACCTGGGCTTTCGGCCGGTGCCGACAGTCTGGGAGGAGGTGGTCAGCGACCGCAACAACTGCCTGCGCCGCGCCTGCCCACGCCACAATGAATGTTTCTACTACCAGGCTCTGAGACGGGCACAAAATGCTGACATCCTGATCGTCAACCACGCGCTGTTCTTTTCCGATCTCAGTGTGCGACGAGCCGGTGGACGGCTACTCCCGGACTACGATGTCGTGATTCTCGATGAGGCGCACACTGTCGAGTCGGTGGCTGCCGACCACCTCGGACTGACCGTCACAAGCGGGCAACTCGATTTCGCACTCAATCGACTCTACAACGATCGACAAAACCGTGGCCTGCTGGTTCACCACGAGCAGCGGCCGCTCCAGAGGATTGCCCAGGACGCCCGGCTGGCCGCCGGACAGTTCTTCGAGTCACTCCGCGAGTGGCAGGGCTCTCTCCAATCACCCAACGGCCGTGTGCGGGTTCCGCCGTCATTGCCCAATCCGCTCAGTGAACCACTCAGGCAACTCGCCGGAAATGTTCTCGACGCAGCAGATCGCATCGAGGCCGAGGAAGACCGGATCGAATTGAAGGCGGCTGCCGAGCGAGCCGGCGATCTCGCGACGGCTGTCGACGCATGGATGTCACAGCAAATCCAGGATGCCGTGTACTGGATCGAAACACAACAGCGGGGCCGACACACCACCACGCGGCTGGCGTCCAGCCCCGTCGACGTCGCACCGCTGCTGGACGAATTGCTCTTCAAGCAGGTCCCCACCGCGGTCCTGACCAGTGCCACCCTCGCAGTCGGCCAAGACAACTTCGAATTCAGCACCGGGCGACTGGGCATCTCCGGCGCCCAGCATCTCCGACTCGGAAGCCCATTCGACTTCTCGACACAATGCCGGTTGATACTGCCATCCCGCATGCCGGATCCCCAGCAGACGGCTGAGTACTCCAAGGCGTGCAGCGACGCCATCCGCCGACACGTGGCCGCCACCGATGGCGGAACCCTTGTCCTGTTCACCAGCTACTCGATGCTTCGTAGCTGTGCCTCAGAACTCCAGGAGTGGTGCCAACAAGAAGGCCGCCCCCTGTTCCTCCAGGGTGACTCGCTCTCGCGCACGGTGATGCTCCAGAAGCTCCGCCAGGAGCCCGGCGCGGTGCTTTTTGGAACCGAGAGCTTCTGGCAGGGAATCGACGTGCCTGGCGAAGCACTCGAAACTGTGATCATTACCCGATTGCCTTTCAGCGTGCCCGACCATCCCCTGTTGCAAGCCAGGCTCGAACGAATCCGCAGCCAGGGTGGAGATCCATTCATGGATTACCAACTGCCCGAGGCGGTGCTGAAGCTCAAGCAGGGATTCGGCCGTTTGATCAGACGTTCGACCGACGCTGGCCGTGTCGTGATACTCGACCCCCGGATCCGGACCAAACCCTACGGTCGCGTGTTTCTCGACAGCTTGCCCGATTGTCGAGTGGAAATCGAAGAGGATTGGGATGACATCTAGTCGTCCGGCCCCCCGTCCGGCTGGCCTAACGCCGTGACGGCAGTTGGCTGATGCCGCGCACCACCGCAGTGTCATCGTCGCGAGATCTGACCAGGTGCACCGCAATGCGACTGCCCCCGGGATCACCGTAGACCCAGATCTCGCTGATGGAACCCCGGACCGCCAATCGCGTCATCCGTCTTGGAGTCCCCATTGCCGCCAACAGACGCTTGCCAGACATTCCCACCTGGACCCCAACGGGGACCGGATCGCGACGAAGCGGGCTGCCTTTCCTGGACGACAGCGGCACCCACTTTCCATCTTTTTTCGCGTAGCCCAGTTGATCCAGCCGCTCGGCAACCTCTCGATCGTCCGGTTTCAGACGATCGGCTTCGATCAACGTCGCGACAGCCCGGCGACGATCATTCTTGAGAGACAGCAACAGGTCAGCCCAGCGAAGCCGCCCGGCAACGCCTTCACCCATAAGCTTCTCACGGCGAGCCTCCAGCCAATCACTGGCCGCAGACGCGGCTTCGACCGGACGCCCGGCTGCCTTCAAACGAGACGCCAACCGATCCAACTCCGCACGGCTCATCGAAACAACCCGTTTCAGGTCGGCGTCCAGCGCCAGACGTTCCCAGCGAGCCGCCTCGTCAACCGCCTCTGGTATTTCACGACGAATCGTCTCGGCCACCTGGTAACCGTTGGAGCCCGCGGCCCGAGCTCGCAAGACAATCACCCGCATCACCACCGACGCGTAAAGTGTCCGGTGCAACGTGAGACGCTCCTTGGAACTCGCCCGGTCGTACACGGTCACCGGGTCCTGGCGGTATCGTGCGACCAGGGGGCCGGATGCCCTATTCTTCGTGTCGCGGGCGCCCACCAATCCACGGCCAATCCGGTCCCGCAACGACTCGAGAACTCCGAGCTTCCCAACGGCATCCTGAAGTTCCAGTTGGAACGCTTCGTGGTCGATCGCCCGTTGAACACCTGTCCCCGCACCCCGGGTGACCGCCAGGCGTGACACGTCCCGAAGCGATTTCAGTTTCCCGCTCGCCTGGCCACGTGCCACACCAACTCCATTGCGATTCGCCTCAGACGCTTTTTCCTGAAGTAAAGCATCGTCGTAGAAACTCCCTCGCCGAGACGCCCAGTCGGCCAGGGCAAACCAATCCAACGCTTTCACTTTCGGTCCGGTCGGACGACGACGGGCGTAAAGCTTCAAGTCGTCGTCCTGCTTGCTGATTCGCTCGATCTGGAAAAACAACTTCTGGCCGTCACGGCGGAGACGACCGACCACCTGGACATTGACGTCCCGCTTGTTACGACGAGTCAGTTTCGGCAGGGGCTCGGTCGAACGGAATTCCAGCTGGCAGTGTTGAAACTTCAACAGGATGCGGCCGGTAATTGCATAACGCCCTTCGACCACCTGCCTCAAACCAACCTGGCTGGGCCACTTTTTCTTGGCCTTGACGAATTCCTGGATCGAAACCGCTCCCGAGACCGAGGAGGATCCCCAAACCGTCGCCAGGCACAGAACGAGCAATTGTCCAAGACGATGCCTCATCGGGACACCTCCCCGCCACCGCCTTCGGCTTGTCTCTCGTCTCCCTCGGTCGACCGAACGGCACGTCCCACGGCGAACGATCCCGGTTCGAGGCCAGCAGCCGTGGCCTGGCGATCGAGAATCTCTGACATCCCGGCGTCGCCGAGCGTCGCATCAGGCGAAAAACCCAGGTGACGGATGCTGCCAATGTCGGTCCACAAGAAAGCCGTGTCCGGAGACAATTCCACCCACCACGTGTCGGTGGAGGAATCAAAGCGGCACGCTTCCAATTGAGCCGCAAAAATCACCGGTCGAGAATCCTCGGACGGATTCCCCCAACCCGACAATCTGCCCAACGCGGGAAGCCGACCTCTCAACCGTACCTGTCGATTCTGAAGCATGAGAGGATACTCCAACTCGAAACCGCCTGGTTCGGCCAAGTCCGTCGACATTTCACCACGGTCTTCGTCCGGACCACCGGGTGTCGTCAACCGGTCACTGCGACGTTCCAGAACCGACTGCATCACGATCCAGGCACCACGGTGGTCCCGCTCGAATTGCCGTTCCCACGACGCCGTACCACCCTCCTGTTTCAGTCGATCGATGCGGCCGAGAATCTCCACGAGCGACTCACCAACCAGACCATCGGCCGCTGCCGCCTCACGACTGCGTTGGCGAATCAGGGTCGCCGATGGATCCGTTCTGTCGAGACGGTCGAGCACACGAGCGGCCAAGCCCAGGTCGCGGGCGGCGGCCGTGAAATCACCCGAGTCAAACGACTCCAGCCCACTGCGAGTCAAGTCTCCCAGTTGACCGGCCACATTGGAGAACTGGAACTCGCGGACACTCCACCACACGGTCCCCGCCACCAGCAACACCATGCAGACGGCCACCAAACGAAAGGGAGTGAT
>CAWVUS010000076.1:0-17925 GCA_963933195.1 uncultured Planctomycetaceae bacterium | reverse complement strand
TTGGCCACGTAGCAGCCGCCGTCACCGGGAGCCACACCGGTGGGAATCAGCAGGCCCTCGGCGAACACGGTCGTCTTTTCTGCTCGGCCGTCCCCGTCGGTGTCCTCGACCACCAGGATCCGGTCGTTGGCCTTCTGGCCGGGTTTGATCTGCGGGTACGTCTCGGAACTGGCAATCCACAGGCGACCGGCGGCGTCGAAATTCATCTGGATCGGCTTGGCGATCTTGGGGTCCGACGCGTAGAGATTCACTTCGAATCCCGGCGCCACCTGGAACGACTTCCTCTCAATCTCTGGATCAGGGGGCGGGATGTTCTTGAGCCCTCGCTGGGCCACGGCCGGCAGCGCGGTGGCCAGGACCAGGGTCAGTGGCAGGAGAGTGCGGATTGGGTTGAGCATGATGTGGGTGTCGCTTGGGGACCTTCAGTTGGCCGGCGTGATCGTGATCCGGTGCAGAACCTTGGTTTTCAGCTTGCTGATTTCCGCCTCCCGGGCCGCCACCAGTTTTTCGAACTCGGCCACTTCCTTGGCGTTGTTTCCCTGCTCGTGCTTTCGGAAGCCAAACAGGTAGGTGGTGTTCTGGGGACGCCAGCGGTGGAAGTAGAGGCGGTTCTTGGCAATCACCGCCCGTCGCAATTCGGTGTGGCCGACCGGGAGACGCGTGAAACTTGGAACGATTCCGGCAGCGAATTCCCCGGCGGTGTGGTCTCCGTAATCATCCCGGTCGATGTGAAGCGAGTAACGCCCCCTGGGGAGTCCGTGCACGCGGAGGACAAATGAACCGGTCCGGGCCGAGAGCGTGAGTTGCTGCTGCTGGTACGCCGCACCGGCGACGGCCAGGGGACCGCTCGCTCGCGGCGACTGTCCCTGCTTCAATTCCACGGACAAGGTCGAGGTTGGAAACAGCTGGGCCATGACACCGTCGGTCACCACCTGGTAGCCGGCCGAGTTGAGTGCCCTGCCATCGACGGTGAAGTCGGAGTCGGCGAAGCGGTCTCGGAGTTTCTGGAACGGAGCGTTGAGGTCCAGGTGGGCGTGGTCGTGCGTGAGAGCGAAGTGGGCCAGCGCGGTGTTGTAGCGGTCGATCTGCTGATTCCTCGCAACGGGAATTTCGAGGTCCGGGGCGGTGAATTTCGAGGTGGCCGAGACCGTGGTGTTGAGTCGCCTGAGGCCCGGGCGTTGTTGTGGCGGGATCGAGAGAATGACGACACGAACCCCGGAGGCGCTCTGGGATTTCAGGTCGGAAATCAGCTTCTCGTACTGTTTCAGGAACGCCCGAACCCCATCGGTTCCCGTGAACGATTCGTTGCTGCCGTAGCCCAGCACCAGGACGGTCGGCTTGAGCCGGGCGACGTGGGCGAGCATCCTCTGATAGCCCTTGGCGGGGGTGTCAAAAATGCCTCGCGATTCGGCCAGAACCGTGTCGCCGCTCCAGCCGAGGTTGCGGAATGTCAACCGGATGCCGCCCAGGCGAGCGACGACTGCGGTTTCCAGGTGCCCGTATCGCTGAGCCCTTTCGACCAGGGTGTTTCCCAGCAACACGACCCGGTCACCGTCTCGGAACTGGAAATCAACCGTGGCCGGCGGAGCTGGAGGTGGCGTGGCCGGTTCGGCCGCTGACAACGGGGCAGCAAGAAAGATCAACAGGGCCGTGAATTGGGGCGATCCGGACCGCAGGTGGCACATTGTGTCAGACATGGGAGCATCGTATCGGCCAGATCATCTGATTGACAGTGCCGAGGAAACGGGGCTATAGTAACCTCGACTCAACACATATGCCGATACTCTGATCTATACAGGGATGGCACACCGTGTGTGTTGTTGGAAGTGGTCTGTTTTGGGCCACGGGTATGAGACACTAACGCAGTACTGCGTCAAGGAGAGGTCCGATGCTTGGAATTACCGGACACAACGGACGGGACTTGTGCGATGGCATATCTCGTCGTGACATCTTAAAGGTTGGCGGCTCGGCCGCGTTCGGCCTGAGTCTTCCCGAGATGATGCGGTTGCAGGACGTGACGGCAGCCGAGGATGCCCGTTATGGCGGGCCCGGTTTCGGCAAGGCCAAACACGTGATCATGTTGTACCTGCAGGGAGGTCCGAGTCATCTGGACCTGTGGGATCCGAAGCCAAACGTGCCGGACAACGTCAAGAGTGTCTTCAAGCCGATCGACACGAAGCTGCCCGGCGTGCAGTTCACCGAGAACATGCCGAACCTCGCGAAGGTCAACGACAAGTTCACGATGATCCGCTCGATGAGTTACACACCGATCGGGCTCTTCAACCACACCGCGGCGATCTACATGATGTTGACCGGTTACACGGCCGACAAAGTCTCGCCCTCGGGTCAGCTCGAACCACCCAGCCCCAAGGACTTCCCCAACTTCGGTTGCAACATCGTCAAGTTGCGTCCGCCGACAGTTCCGATGCTGCCTTACGTGATGATGCCTCGTCCGTTGCAGGAGAGTTCCGTCATTGGCAAGGCCGGCACCGCCGGGTTCCTCGGGCGTGCCTTCGACCCGTACTACCTGTATCCATCCGGCGGCGACATGGACATGGCCAAGATGGACAGGATCAACGTCGACGATCTGAAACTTCGAAAAGACGTGCCCCTGGGACGGCTGCAGCGTCGCGCGTCGTTGCGTGACAAGATCAACGCCGGACTGGGTGACCTGGAAGTGGCCGTCCAGAAGTACGCTCTCAACGAGTACTACGAGAAGGCCCTGGGGCTGGTACTTTCGGGCCGTGCCCGAGACGCGTTCGATCTCTCGGCGGAGAAGAAGGAAGTCCGCGAGCGTTACGGGAAGAACACGTTTGGCCAGAGCTGCCTGTTGGCTCGACGTCTGGTCGAAGCCGGGACACGGGTGGTTGAGGTCAACTGGCCGAAGGTTGCCAACTCGGACAACCACTCCTGGGACGTCCACGTCGGCTTGTCCAAGCGGATGAAGACACAGAACAGCCCCATGCTTGATTCGGGGTTGTCGGCGCTGATCGGGGATCTCGACGAGCGTGGCCTGTTGGATGAGACACTGGTCATCGCCGTGGGCGAGTTTGGTCGTAGTCCCAAGCGTGGTGTTTCGACATCGGGCAACACCAACTCCAACGACGGTCGTGACCACTGGCCCTACTGTTACACCTCGGTGATGGCCGGTGCGGGCGTCAAGCGTGGTTATGTCCACGGCAAGAGTGACAAGACAGCCTCGGCTCCGATCGAGAGTCCGGTGCATCCCAGGGAGCTGCTGGCGACGATCTATCACAGTGTCGGGATCAACCCCCGCACGATCGTCATGAACCACCTCAACCAGCCCCGTGATCTGGTCAAGGCTGAAGCGTTGACCGGAATCCTGTCCTAGGGCTTCCTGCCAGACACGCGAGGGCCGGATCCGCCATCGGCGGGTCCGGCTCTTTTTTTGCGCGTGTCAGAGCACTTTTCCTGGGTTGAGTATCCCGAGCGGATCCAGGGCCTGCTTGATGGATCGCATCACGGCCACGCCGGTTCCGTGTTCTTGTTCGAGCAGGTGCCGCTTGCCCAGGCCAATGCCATGCTCGCCCGTTGTCGTGCCACCGAGTTCCAGGGCGTGCTCGGCGATCCGGTCACTGATGGCCTGCACCTCGGCCAGTTCATCGGCGTCTCCCGGCAGGATCGGGAACACGACATGGAAGTTGCCGTCGCCGACGTGACCGAAGATCGGTGACGGGATGTCGCAATCCACCAGTTCCTTGCGTGTCCTGGCGATCGCCTCGGCCAAGGCGGTCACCGGCACACAGACATCGGTCACGTAACCGGTACTTCCCTCTCGCAATCCCAGCGTGGCGTAGTAGCCATCGTGCCGGGCCTGCCACAGCCGGTTGCGTTGGGCGTCGTCTGTCGCAAAACGGAATTCCGACCCACCGTGTACGGCCGTGATCCGTCCGGCGGCCTCGGATTGTTCCAGCACCGCGGCCTCCGAGCCATTGAACTCGAAGAAGACGGTTGGCAGGACCGTGTTGTCCAGTCCCGAGTAGCGATTGACCGCGTCGATCTGGACCTCGTCCAACAACTCCATTCGTGCCAGTGGGATTCCCGCGACCAGGCAATCGATCACTGCATCGACGGCGGCCTCGATCGAATCGAAACAACACACCGCTGCGGCGATCGCCTCGGGAACCGGCGACAGTCGCAAGGTGACCTCGGTGATGATTCCCAGTGTGCCCTCCGAACCGACCAACAGGGCAGTGAGATCGTAGCCGGCGACACTCTTGCGAGACCGTCCCGCCGTGCGGACTGTCGATCCGTCGGCCATCACCGCCTCCAGCGACAGCACGCGGTCCCGCATGGAACCGTACCGGACGGTGCTCGTGCCGGAAGCTGACGTGGCGGCCATTCCTCCAAGACTGGCGTCGGCGCCGGGATCGACCGGGAAAAAGACCTGGTCGGGCAGCGTGGCGAGGTGTCGGTTGAGTTGTTCGCGGGTGACTCCGGCCTGGACGGTGGCGTCCATGTCGCGGGCCTGGACGTCGAGGATGCGGTCCATGCGAGAGGTGTCCAGGCAGAGTCCTCCGGAGACGGCTGCCACGCCTCCTTCGACCGCTGTTCCGGTGCCGTAAGGAATCAGTGGCACTCGATCCTGGCGGCAGGCGTTCACAGCCGAGACGACTTCATCGGTCGTCAGCGGCCAGCAGACCGCCTGCGGCGGATGAGGGCCGTGATGAGAAACATCGGCCGCGTGATTGTTTCGGTCGGCGTCGGTTGTCGAGAGTCGATCGCCGAAAATTGGTGCCAATGTCTCGATCAGTCCTTCGATGTTGGATGTGCTGGTCACTTTGCCGTTGTCTCCTGGATGCCAGGGCCTGGTCCAACTGATGATCCAACACGAACCTGCCCTGGTCCCATTCTGGCGGAACCCGCTCGACAAGTCATCTCATCCCAGAGATGGATCGGTGCCCTTTTTGCCCGGTTCTTGCCTCATGAAACAATCCCTACAACCGGACCTTTCCGGGGTTCTTTACGGGTGCTGGGGACTCTCCGGCCTGGTCGCATCTTGTGTTTGGTACCGGATGGACCGGATGATGAGGGAGTCAAAAATCGTTGCCACGGGCTGCTCGTGCCTGGTGGCGACATCAATCGGAGTGACTTGCTCATGACACGCCACATGATCTCTCTGTTGACCCCGCTTGCGGTTGTTCTTTCGATGTCGATTCCGGGCTTGTCCCAAGCGGACGACAAGCCGTCGACTGTTCCGGCGAAGTCCGACTCGAAGCCGTATGACCCCGCGGTGCAGCGGAAGGTCACCTGTGCGCGGCCGTCGCGGCACTGCTCGAAGCCGGGAAGTCCATCGACGGCGTACATGCTCCGTCCAGTGACGTACATGAAGACGGTTGTCGAAACCGTCTATGAACCCACACAGGTCAAGGTGCCACGCACTGTCTACGAGACGGTCTACGAGGACCAGGAAGTGACGTTGTACCGGGTGGTGTGCGCAACCGAGATGCGTGAACAGCAGTATTCGGTGTGTCGGACTGTGGCCGAGACCAGCGAGCGAGAAATCACGGAGACGTTTCGTCGGCCGGTCTGGGAGACGATCGAGAAGGAGTGCCAGTACCAAGAGCGGCGGCTGATTCGTGAAACGTCCGAGCGAGAGATCCGGCGAAAAGTCTGCAAGCCGGTGACCGAGCAGGTGATGAGGTCGGTTCGTGTCGGGACTGTCGAGCCAGTGACCGAGACCCGGGTCGTGACCGAGGATCAGGGACGCTGGGTTCCCCGACAGGTCTACCGGCGTGGCCTGATGCTTCCCGGACTGGGACGCAAGCCTTGCGGACAACTGGGATTGCGATGGTCGTCGTCGGGAATGTGTTCGACACGGCTCGAATGGTGTCCCAATCCGGTGAGTCGCGAAGTGACCTGCACTCGTTACGTGACCCGTTATGAAACCAAAGACGTGCCCGTGACGGTGAAACGAGTTGAAGTCTCCGAGGAGGTCAAGACGGTGCCAGTGGAGACGCGCCGCTGGGTGGTTGAGACCAAGACTCGAAAGGTCCCGGTCCGCCGTCTGCGTTACGAGACAAAGACCCTGACCCGAAAAGTTCCGGTGACGACGCAGAAGGTTGTGACCGAGACGAGGACTCGCCAGGTGCCGGTACGGGTGACACGCCGTGTCCCCTACACGGTGACCCGCCGTGTGTCTCGGCAGGTGTCCCGGGAGATCGAAGTCACCTGCACGAAAATGATGCCTCGCTACATCGAGCGCCAGGTGCCGTGCACGACCCGTGAACTGGTGCCCGTGGTGGTGGAGTAGACTGGTGGGCAGGGACACCTGTCCCGGTGGTCAGTCGCCAGGCTCCCCCCCCGTTGACACTCTTTCCGGCTTTGCCTTATCATCCCGCCACAACTGGGGAACAGCTTCGTCGAACGCAACCCGAGGAACGGCAACGATGGCAGACAATATCCTGGATGTGACCAACGACAATTTTGACACCGAGGTGCTGGGCAACTCGGATCCCGTCCTGCTCGATTTCTGGGCACCGTGGTGTGGCCCGTGCCGCATGCTGACTCCGGTGATCGAGGAACTGGCGACCGACTACGCCGGGCGGGCCACGGTGGCCAAGTTGAACGTCGATGAGGCCAGTGACGTGGCACAGAAGTACAACGTGGGCAGCATTCCGACGGTTCTCGTTTTCAAGGGAGGCGAGGTCGTTTGGAGTTTTACCGGCGTGGCTGAGAAGGCCAAGTTTGCTGAAGTACTCGATGAGCATCTCGGCTGAGCCGATTCGCTGTCGCTTGCGACTTGGGAAAGGACTCCCACGATGAGCGTTCCGGCCTCAGTGCCTGGTCCCGAGCAGAATTCCGTACCGGCGGCTCGTGCCGACGGTACACACGGGCCGGGTCCGCAGGGACCCTCGCCGATTGCCGGTTGGCCCGGAACGGACCAGCCGCCAGCGGTTTCAGAGTCCTCCCCGGAACTGCAACCGGACAATCCGGATGGCCAGCCTCCCACCAGCCAGAAACTACTGGAACGAGCCAGCGAGATTGCGGGACACCTGAAGACACAGGTCAGCGAGTTGGACCGTCGGGAGAACAGCCTGAATTCCCAGCTCTCGCAACTCGACCAGGAAAGACGGGCCGAGCGGCTGGCCGTGCGACAGCAAGAGGAGGCGTTGGCGGCCCAGGCCGAGGAGTTGAACACTCAGCAGCAGCAACTGGAACAGCGTGCCGCGGAGTTGTCAGCGAGTGAGCAGGAGGTCGAGTCCGGCGTCCAGGAGTTGTCGGCTCGCCGCGACTCGCTCACGGCCGATGTCCAGACTGAGCTGGATGCGCAGGCGGAAGAATTGGAGGCCAGGACACAGCGGCTTGATGCGCGGGCCAATGAGCTGGAATCCGAACACGCAGCGCGGCTTGAACAACTCGAACAGGAGTTTGCTCGCCGTGGCGACGAACTGAGACAGGAACTGACACAGCGAGTCATCAGCGACGACTTGCGGGTCGAACGCAAGCAACTCGACCGTGACCAGGACGAATGGAAGCGGCGGAGTGACAGCCAGGCTCTGGAACTGAAGCGGGCCCAGGCCGAGCACGAGCAAAACGTACAACGTTTCGAGGCGGAACGTTCCGGACGCGAGTCAGAACAGGACCGGGAATTGCTCCTGTCCCGCAAAACCCAGGAGCGAGAAATCGAGGGGGCTCGGCAGTCGTTTCTTACTGAACAGGAGACCTCGCGATCTGAGTTGCAGCAGGAACGGGCGTTGATGGAGAACCGCCACCTGTTCCAACAGGAACATCTCGCCAAGGCTCGCAACATGCTCGAAGTTGACCAGCGCGTGTTTCGGCAGGAGGTCCAGGATCAACGAGCCGACCTGGCTCGCCGGATCGAAATGCTCGACGGACTCCGTCACCAGTTGTCCCACGGTCGCCAACTGCTGGAGGATCGCGAATCGTTGCTCCAGGAGGGACTCAGTAACCTCGAACGCAAGACCCGTGCTGCCGAGGAATCGCTTGGCCAACACCAGAAGCGGCTGGCGACGGCGCGCGAGACCTGGAAAAAGAAACGCGAGGAGCAGCGGGAGGAGGTGTCGAGTTTGCGAGAGCACCTGAGATCCGAATCGCAGTCGTTGCAGGAGCGGAAGCAGCGAATCGAAACGCTGCGCGAGGAACTCGAGGGCAGTCATCGCGAGAGTCTCGAATTGCGGTTGGCGGTTGAAGAGTCGCTGGCGCAATTCCGGGAGGAGCAGGGTGAAATTGGTGACCAGGAGTCCGCGACGCGACTCGAGTCTGCTCGTGCGGCCGTGGTGGATCACTATCGTCAAATGCGGGAAACCCTGGTCACGCAACGTGCTGACCTTGAAGACGCCCAGAAACAACTCGCCGTCCAGGTTGCTCAGCAGCAAAAGATCTACTCCGAACACGGTGAGCGGTTGGGCGATCGTGAGCAGGTGATCCGCGAGAAAGAGGAAGAACTCAGGCGACAAGTCGCCGAGATTCCCGACGGCGAATCGCAGTGGCAGGAGATGCAGGTTCGCTGGACTGCCGAGAAACAACAGGCCGAGTTGATCATCCGGGATCTGCTCAAGCAACTGGGTGAATCCGAGGCAGCGTGAGCCTGCGGCCGGTGGACGTCCTGGCGTTGGAGTTGGGAGTTCCCGCTGTGTTGCCGCCGGCCACCCGTGGCAGGTAGAACCGTGTGGCCCCCACAGACGGAGGGCCACTGGATTCTCTGTACACAGCGAGCCTGGCACCATGACGAACGTCCGAGATTTCGGAGCCGTCGGCGATGGAAAGACCGACGACACCGATGCGATACAACACGCTATCGACGAGGGCATTGGCCGCGTCGAATTCCCCCGGGGCGACTTCCTGATCACCCGGCCATTGCTGGTGGACCTGGAGAAAACCGGCCGCACCGGAATTGATGGTTCCGGGGGGGCCGCCAAGATCGTGATGGCCGGTGCCGGCCCCGCAATTTCGCTGAAGGGGACTCACGCCAAGACCGCCGACCCGGGTGGATTTCGGCCCGAGGAGTGGAAAAACGAGCGGATGCCGATCGTGCGGGACATCGAGATCGAGGGGCGGCACGCCCAGGCCGACGGGATCAGGATTGTCGGCGTGATGCAACCGACTCTCGCCGGCGTGTTGATCCGCGAGGTGCACACGGCGGTTCATATCACCAGCCGGGCCCGCAACCTGATCATCGACGGGTGTCACTTCTATCACAACACCGGCATCGGGGTGCACCTGGACAACGTGGACCTCCACCAGTCGATTGTCGCCGACAGTCATATCAGTTACTGCCGGCTGGGTGGGATCAGGATCGAGAATAGCGAGATCCGCAACCTGCAGATCACCGGCAACGACATCGAGTACAACAACAACGCCTCGCATGGAGTGGCGGATGGCGATGACGAACCGACCGCCGAGATCTATATCGACGTGGGAGCCGGAAGTGTCCGCGAGGGGACCATTGCCAGTAACACGATCCAGGCCACCGCGTCTGGCAATGGTGCGAATATTCGCATGATCGGTAGCGGGGGCAAGAACCGTGGGCTGATCAGTCACAAGGCGGGCATGTGGACGATCAGTGGAAACCTGATCGGAAGCCAGCGTACCAACGTGCACCTGACCAGTGTTCGGGGAGTAGTGATCAGCGGCAACTACATTTATAGCGGCCATCATCGCAACCTGTTGGTCGAGGAATCTCGGAACATCGTCGTCGGTCCCAATTGCTTCGGTCACAATCCCGACTATCGCAAGGGTGAACTGGCGACCGGTATTCGCCTGGTCGATTCGGTGAACTGCAACCTGACGGGCTTGTTGATCGAGGATGCCGAGGCAGGAGAGCACACCATCAAAGGAGTTGAGCCGATTCGTCGAGAAGCCCTGGTTGAGCTGGTCCGTTGTCGGCGTGTCAATGTGTCCGGTGTCCAGATCCTTGATGGCACTCCGAACGGGATGCTCTTGCAGGACTGCCGCGACACAACGATCACCGGATGCACGATCACCGACGATCGTGAGCCGAAGCGGATGGAGCACGCGATCGTGTGGACAGGAACTGGTCACGGCGGCCTGGTGGCACATTCGCGGATCGGACGGGGAACCAGGGGGGACGTGAAACTGCCCGCGGAGGTGACGGTGGACGGGATTGTTGGAGACGGAGGAAAGTCGTGAATGATCCCGAGTCGACAGTTGGATCGACTGGTGGGGCCGCGGTGGTCGAGGCGCTGGCGGCCCACGGGGTTGACGCGATATTTGGAATTCCTGGCACTCACAACCTGGCGGTGTACGAGAGCCTGGCATCTCACCCCGAGATGACCCATGTCCTGGCCCGGCACGAGCAGGGATCGGGGTTCATGGCCGATGGCTACGCACGCGCCAGTGGTGAATTCGGTGTGTGCCTGAGCACCACCGGGCCGGCAGCGCTCAATGTCCTGACACCGCTGGGAACCGCATTTGCCGACTCGGTGCCGGTGCTTTCGATCGCCAGCGAGATCCCATCGCGAGGACTGGGGCTGGGGAAGGGGTTCCTGCACGAGTGTGTCGATCAACTGGGGTGCTACGCACCGGTCACAAAGTTCTCGGCGCGTGTGACAGAGGTCGAGGCGATTGGTGATGCGGTGTGTGCGGCGATCGCTGAAATGACCAGCGGTCGGCCACGGCCCGCAGCGATCGATATCCCCTGTGACATCCTCGACAGAGAAGGGAGCGTCTCGGATGTGGTTCCAACAGTGGTCGAACCACTCGCATGTGACCTTGAAGCGGTCGAGCGAGTCGCTGCCACCCTGGCCGCGGCCCGGCGTCCGCTGATCTGGGCCGGCGGTGGGGTGGTGCGTAGCAATGGTTTTGATGCATTGGCCAGGTTGGCCGAACGGCTCGATGCGCCGGTCTTTTCGACCGTGCTTGGCAAGGGAGCCCTCTCGTCGGATCATCCGCTCTCGGCTGGTGAAGGCTTGCTTCATCCGTCAGCGACACCCATCCGCACCGAATGCGATGTGATGCTCGCCGTGGGGAACGGTTTTGGACAACTGGAGACCCTCAGTTGGCGACTGCCGATGCCGCCGACACTGATCCAGGTGGATGTTGACGCCACGGCGATTGGGCGCAACTACCCGGTTGCGGATTCGATCGTCGGTGACGCCCGCCTGGTACTGGAGGCCCTGGGCGAGATGGTGCCCCAGCGGCCAGCCGAGCGAGCCGGGGACGTGGCCGACTTGCGAGTCAACCTGCGCCGCCAATGTTGCGAGCGATCTTCCCGGGTTGTTGAATTGATCGACGCCGTCCGGGATGGAACGCCGCGCGAGACGATTTTTGTCAACGATCTGACGGTGGCTGTTTACTGGAGCCGTTACCTGCTGGATATTCCGGAACCCCGGAGTTACCTCTACCCCTGGAACTTCTGCACGCTGGGCTACGCCCTGGCGGCTTCGATCGGCGCCGCGGTTGCCAGGCCCAACTGCCCAGTGGTGGCGCTGACAGGTGATGGTGGATTCCTGTTCAACGTCCAGGAACTGGCCACGGCTGTGCAGCATCGGGTTCCCGTGACTGTCGTCGTCTTCAACGACGACGCCTACGGTGTGTTGCAACCGCAACAGAAGGACCGGTACGGGCGGACTTTTGCGACCGACCTGGTGAATCCAGACCTTGTCCGGTTGGCCGAGTCGTTTGGCGCCGACGGCGTCCGCGTGTCGACACCCGGTGAACTTCAACGTGAACTGGCTGCGGCGGTTGAGAACGATCGTGTGACGGTCATTGATGTGCCAGTCTCGGTGCCCTGGCCGGTTTGGAAGGGGCAGGAATCGGTGATAGCCACCAGGAGCGATTCTTCGTGATGCCGCTGCCCCGACTTCTGAAAGCCCGCGGGGCCCGTGTGCGAGTGGATCGGTCCGGGCGAGTTGTTTCGGTGCGGTATGTCGACCACGCGATCGAGGCGGCCGACCTGGACTTGCTGGTGCAGTGTCGGCACCTGAAACAACTTGATCTCGAGGGGACGCGTGTCGATGACCCCGGTCTGGCTCGGCTGGCCACCATCGAATCACTCGAAACGTTGTGGCTGCACGATGCCCGGATCTCCGACGCCGGATTGAAGCCACTGGGGCGGCTCAGGAGCCTGAAGAATCTTGGGCTGGCTGGTACCCGGATTGGTGACCGGGGACTGAAACACCTGGTTGGGCTTGTGGGGCTGGAGAGCCTGGTGTTGACCAACACGAGGACAACCGACAAGGGACTGGTTCACCTGAAGCGGCTGGTTCGACTGGTCGACTTGCCGGTGCGTGGAACGCAGGTGACGTTTGGAGGTGTGGTCGACCTGTTCGTGAGACAACAGAAACGCGGCATGGCGGCGGCAATGCGGGCGATGGGCCTGGCGGCGGCCGGGAGAGTACCGATCCGACGGCTGGATCTCGGGCGGACCGGTGTCCGCGACCAGGACCTGGCTCACCTGGGTGATTTGAAGCTCCTGGAACACCTGGTGCTGGCCAATTCCGGTGTGACCGACGCTGGGCTTGTCCATGTCGGCAAGTTGAAGCAACTCAAGGGGATCTACCTGGCCAAGTGTGCCGTGACCGATGCCGGCCTGGCGCACCTGGCCAAGCTGACCCGGATCGAATCGGTCAACCTGTACGGTACGAGCGTCACGGATGCGGGACTGGAGCACCTGTACGGCATGAAGAAAATGCGGGACCTGTACTTGACCGATCTCAAGCTCAGCGAGTCGGCCATCGACAAGCTGAAAGCAGCACTGCCCCGGGTCACCGTGGCTGGTCCCTAGCCGCGTCCTCATCGCGGCCTGGGCCACATTTTGTCTATGCGATCAACTCGGTGATCGCCTCTCCTTCGGGCAGAACCGGCACGGGCCGGCCGCCGGCGCTGTTGAAGGTCCGTTGGGTGTCGATGCCCATTGCATGATAGATGGTGGCCAGGACGTTCTTGGGTGTCACTGGCCGAGTGGCGGGCCGTTCTCCCTTGTCATTGGTCGATCCCACGACCTGGCCACGAGTCAGCCCACCACCAAAGAGCAAGATGTTGCCGGCCGGTCCCCAGTGTTCTCGGCCGGGACAGCCCTTGCGAACGTAGATGCGAGGTGTCCGCCCGAATTCTCCGGCGAGCATGACCAGCACCTCGTCGCTGAGTCCCCGGTCGTCGAGATCCTCGATGAGTGCCGAGACGGCCCGGTCGAATTGTGGGCCGCGACGTTTCATGATCTCGAAGATGTTGCCGTGGACGGCGTGGTCATCCCAGCCAATGCCCGAGCGGTCTCCGTCGCCGCGTCCGTCGGGTGAGAACCGGATGGTGACCACGTCGACACCCGCTTCGACCAGCCGGCGTGCCAACAACGCCTGCTGGCCGGATGTTTCCAGGCCGTAGCGTTCACGAGTTCGCCGATCCTCACGACTGAGATCAAAGGCACGTGCGGCCCGGCCGGCGCCGCTGAGGAGGTCGAAGGCCTGTTGGGTGTAGCGGTCGGCCGCTTCGATTTGTCCATGCAGGTCGATTTCCGATTGCAGGGTCCCCGCGCGGACAAACCGATCGAGCCCTGCCAGGATCGCCCGGCGATCGGCCAACTTCTGGACTCCGTCACCTCCATGCAGGTTCTGGACCTGGAATCGAGGTCGCGAGGGGTCACCGGCGACCTGGAACGGGCCGGAGGTGGGGCCCAGGTAGGCGGGACCACCACGGTGCAGGCCGACGGAGGATTGGCCGCCCAGGGCAACATAGCCGGGCAGCGGATTGCCCGCCGCGGACCGTCTGCGAGTTCGTCGCATGCCACGAGCGAGACTGGGATCGGTTGAGGCGCCCAGGGCGATTGGCGAGGACTCTTCGTGCTGCCGACTGCGGATGCGGTGCATGATCGCCGCACAGTCAGGGTACTCGCTTCGTCCAGCAACCACCCGGGCACCGAAATGGCCGGTGATGAAGTTGTGGGTGCCGATCACGTGGCCCGAGGAGGGCTGGTGGATCGAACGGACGACATTGAAGCGATCGGCCAGTTGCGACATCCGTGGCAGGACCTCGCAGAACTGGATTCCCGGAAGCACCGTTGGGATTGCCTCCAATTCGCCGCGGTACTCGGCCGGAGCCAGCGGCTTGGGGTCGAAGGTTTCGTGATGGCTCGGGCCTCCATCCTGCCACAACAGGATGATCCGGCGAGGAACCGCCGCGGCGTCCAGGCGAGACGCCTCGGCTCGCAGTCTCAGGATGCCGGGCAACGAGAAGCCGCCGAGGCCGGTCAGGACACCGGCCAGGACGCTCCGTCGTGTGCAATCAGGCAGTTGGCTGAACGTATCTGGCATCAGGTCAGTGAGCCGTACTCTTTGTCCTTCAGGAATCCGGGCATTGGAACCTGGTAGGTTCCATCCGGATTGGCTTTCAGCGGCGAGGGGCCATCGAGTGTGAGGCTGTCCACATTGGGTGCGAACTCGTGCTTGCAGTTGAGCATCTGGTCGCGAGTGATGATCTGGCCGGTGTGGGCTGCCATGCGGCCCATCGCGGTGACCAGGCTGGCCTCGGCACCACGTTGGACCTCGTTGTAGGGCTCGTCCCGCCGGATGGCGGTCAACAGGTCGTCCCACTCGACCTGGTACGGGTTGGGCTCCCTGCCGGGGAAGGACCAGGTCATGTTCTCCTTGGTCATGTTCCAGCTCTTGTAGATCCTGGCTCGCGACGGGGCGTGGCCGCGCGAGGAGATGACCGCCGACCCCTTGCTGCCGTGGGCAAAGCTGGCGAATCGCTGGTGGCAACCTGGAATGGTGCGTCCGTTGACCAGCAGCTTGGTGCCGTCGGCGTAGGTGTACTCGATCGAGTAGGTGTCGAAGTTCTGGTCGACGTCGCTGCCGCGGTAATGCCGTCCACCCGAGGCTTCGGCCTGTACCGGGAAGGCGTTCTTCATCCAACTGCACTCGTCGATATTGTGGATCAGGAAATCACTGACCGCACCACCGGAGAGCCAGAGGAAGGCGTGGAAGCGGCGGATCTGGTACAGCAACTCCGAGGACCCCTTGGGGGCCTTGCCGGTCGCGGCAGAACCGGTGGGACCGGCCATGCGGTAGGCTCGCAACTCCACGATGTCACCAATCTGGCCGTCCTGAATGCGACGGAACAGTTCCTGGCGGGCCTTGCAATGGCGGCACATCAGGCCGACGCCGACCTTGAGGTTCTTCTTGACCGACTCGGCTCCCAGGTCCAGCATCCGACGGCTGCTGGGGCCATCGACACTGATCGGTTTTTCCATGAAGACGTTCAAACCCTTTTCGATGGCGTACTTGAACTGGACCCAGCGAAACGCGGCCGGAGTGGTCAGGATCACGACGTCACCGGGGCTCAGAACGTCCATTGCTTCACGATAGGCTTCAAAGCCAATGAACTGTCGGTCCTCGGGAACGTCGATCGACCCCCGAAATCTTGAGGTCAGAGCCTTGTGCGAGTTGGTCAGGCGGTCTTCGAAGACGTCGGCCATGGCGACCAGACGGGTCGGTCCCACCTTGCTGGCCAGTGCGTTGGCCGCCGCACCCGTGCCGCGGCCACCGGCGCCGACCAGGGCCAACTGGATCGTGTTGTTCTCCGCCGCATAAACCGCCGGGGCCGTCGCTCCGACCAATGCAGCCGCACCGGCCACCTTGATGAAGTCACGTCGCGAGTTGTCCGAGTTCTGCTGAGCCTGGCTCATTGTCTCTCTCCACTGTCTTTTGAATGGACGGTGTATTGCTTGTATCGGTTTTCATGAGGCGGGGTGCAAACAGCAACCCCGGGTGACGTTCGAAGTGGCATAAATTGTACGTCAAGCTCTCGACTCAATCACCTCCAACTCGTCACCGCAATCACGATTCAAGGATGAAGGCCCGGCGTGATGATTGATATGCCCTTTTCATTGCCGTCGACAGGAAAGTAAACAAACGTACACAAATTATTGTTTGGTCGAGAATCGACGGGTCGGAAGATGTTGCGATTTCCGATAAAGTGGGATAGGTTCGCTTTGCCTGGATTGTTCTTGCGAACGGGAACCAGAGGGTGACCGAAGTCAAACCGCCAGAGGAAAGGCCGATGCTGACGATTCCCGGAATCGAGACACGGTACTGTGACGGGATTAGCCGCCGCAGTTGTCTGCAGATCGGTGGCCTGGCGATGGGTGGCCTGTCATTGCCACAGATCCTGCGGGCCGAGGCCGAGTCGAAGTCGGATCGTCCGATCAAGGGCGTGATCATGGTGATCCTGCCCGGTGGTCCGACTCACCTGGACATGTATGACCTGAAGCCGGAAGCTCCTCCGGAGATTCGTGGTGAGTTCAGTCCGATAGCGACCAACGTGGCCGGGATGGACGTGTGCGAATTGCTACCGGGATTGGCCGGCATTGCCGACAAGTTGTCCCTGGTGCGTTCGCTGCACGGTTTTCAGAACGACCACAATACGCACTGGTGTTCGACAGGCTGGGAATCGCACGACGTGATGCCCGCCTCTCCGCTGATTCCCGGGTTTCCCCCGGGTGGGTGGCCGTCACTGGGATCGGTGCTCTCCAAGCAATTTGGTCCGCGCGTCCCCGGTGTGTCTCCAGCGGTCGACCTGGTTCCCACCGACGCCGATGCACGCTTCATCATGCGAACCGGTCCGACACAGCCCGGTTTTCTCGGATCGGCTCATGCCGGCTTCGAGGTGGACGCGGTCGATCGTCGCAACCTGCGACTCAACGGTGTTAGCCTGCGTCGGCTTGGCAACCGCAAGCAGTTGCTTTCGAGTTTCGATCGGTTTCGCCGCCAGGTGGAGATCGATGGCCTCGGCGACGGGATCGATGAGTTCCAGAAACAGGCTTTCGAGGTGCTGACGTCGCCGCGGTTGGCCGAAGCGTTGGATCTCAGTCGGGTCGAAAGCTCCGTCAAGAAACGGTATGGGCTCCAGGATCAGTACCCCAACGAGCGGAATGGCAAGACGTACCTGCACCAGTTCCTGCTGGCCCGACGAGTGATCGAGGCGGGTGCTCGTTGCGTGACCATCGCGTTTTCGCGTTGGCCGTTCGGTCGGATGTTGCGAGGCGACTACAACTGGGACTGGCACAAGGACAACTTCAACGAGGCCCGTGGCGCGTTGCCCCTGTTCGACCTCGGCCTTTCGACGATGATTTCCGAACTGGGTGAGAGTGGATTGCTTGACGACGTTGCTGTGGTCGCCTGGGGCGAATTTGGTCGTACGCCGAAGATCAACGGCAACGCGGGGCGAGACCACTGGCCCAATGTTGGCGGGGCCTTGCTGGCCGGCGGTGGAATGCGGCATGGCCAAGTGATCGGTTCCAGTACCCGCCACGGCCACGACCCCCAGGAACGGCCGGTGCACTTCCAGGAAATTTTCGCGTCGTTGTACCGGCGACTGGGGATCGACGTGGCGACGGCCCAGTTCACGGATCTCGCCGGCCGCCCACATTTCCTGGTCGGCGACCACCGGCCGATGCCCGAGTTGGTTGGCTAGCGGGGACGCACGCCGGATCGCGACGGGTTGCCGCGTCCACGATTCTTGTTGGCGTGCCTGGGGCGAGTCGGGACGACAGGATTCGAACCTGCGACTTCCGGCTCCCAAAGCCGGCGCTCTGCCAGGCTGAGCTACGTCCCGAGTGTTGTTCCTGGTCTGGTGCAGGCAGCGAGTCTAGGGAGCGGGGCCTTGGGACGTCAACGGGAAGCGTTTCACGTGAAACGCTTCCTGCCGTCACAGGGCGCCACCACGAACCCGTATTGCTGATTTTACAAGGCGGGAACTAGAATCCTTGGCCTTTCCAAATTCGTGGAGCTTCGGTCATGTCATCGATGTCCAGCGATCCCGCTTCCACCCCCCCGAACACGCGTCCGAGTCGATTGGGCCGTGGCCTGGCCGGCCTGGTCGGATTGACCCAGTTCGGGCCGACCGAAGAAGAACTGGTCGCCAACCACATTGATGGGACCTCGCCGGAGGAGAACACGGCCGTGTCGGAGGAACTGGTTGTGTCGG
>CAWVUS010000075.1:0-17957 GCA_963933195.1 uncultured Planctomycetaceae bacterium | reverse complement strand
GTGAACTGCCTGTCGCCGGTGTCGATGGTGAGTCGGCAGCCAATACCGCTGCGGTTGCAGTTTTGTCCAACGAGAGACAGGACCACGCGGCGGCCTTGTGCCATGCGGTTCTCGAACAATCGCAGTGGCCCCCCTCCAACCGAGCCGACCAGTAAATCGAGGTCACCATCACGGTCAAAGTCGGCCGCAACGACCGAACGGGAGTCGGAGTCGAGATCGGCCGCGGACGCAAACGACGCGTCGAGGAACGAGGGCGAGCCCTGTTGGGTTGTGTTCAAAAACAGACAGTTGTGTTCGAACGCACTGAGGTTGTCGCCTCGCTTGGGCATCAGGAACGGGTTTTCAACCCAGAATTCGCCCGCCTCGTGGTCCAATTGCCCAAGAGCTGGTAGCAGGCTTCCACGATCCATCGGCTGTGACACGACAGCCCTCCAGAGGCAGGTTCATCCGTCAGGTTTTTTTCGATCGAAACTCAGGAATCCAGTCGTGGCATAAATGTCGAGTTGTCCGTCTGCATCGAAGTCGGCCAGAACTGGCCCGTATGCCCAGCCAACCGAATTGACGCCGGCCGCATCAGAAACCTCATCGAATTGCCCTCGTCCTTGGCCTCGATACAGGCGGTTTCCAGCACATGACCCCTGGATCTGTTGGAAGACCCCTTCGGGATAGTCCGAATCGTGGACAAGGCCGATGATCCGGCGCCCCATTTTTGAATACATGTTGGCGACGTAAATGTCGCAGTGTCCGTCGTTGTCCAGATCGCCGGCAGCGACTCCCATGCTGGTGGCGAAACCGTTGGCACCGGTACGGGCCGACACGTCTTCAAACGAACCGTCTCCCCGATTCCGCAATACCACGTTTTTTCCGAAGTCGTTGGCCAGGTAAAGGTCCGGGAAACGGTCGTTATCAAGAGAAAACCAGGCCGCAGCATGGGTGTGCCGTTTCCCGCCTCCGGCTCCGGCGGCCGTTGTCACGTTTTCGAACCGGCCGCCTCCGCGGTTTCGCCAGAGTTGGTTGTCGAGTCCAGAACCGGTCTCGTCGATCCACTGTTCGCGACCCGATGGCCTCTGGCCGAGTCGTTTCTGATAGAGGACGTAAATGTCAAGTCGCCCGTCGGCATCGTAGTCTGCGACCAGGCACCCCATGCACTCGGGAAGAAAACCGAGTCCGGATGAACCGGTGACATCAACAAACTTTCGGCCGTCCCTGTTGTGGTAGAGCCTGTCGCCGAGGATGAGGTCCGGCCAGCCGTCGTTGTCAAAATCGATCCACGCAACAGCGAAGTTGGTGAGTTGGTCTCGGGTGGATCCCGTGACCAGTCCCACCTCGGCTGCGACACCACGGAATCCGTGTCGGGCATCGCCGGCCAGCAAAAGCGGGGGGACATCAATCGCCGCTACGGCGACATCAAGCCGCCCGTCGTGGTTGAAGTCGGCGACGGCCATTTGGAAACGGTTTTGGAGGACGTCACTGGGGGGCAGGTTCCAGTTGTCGGGGATCGGAAGCTTGTCGAGACCCCATTCGGCTGTGACCTCCTGGAAAAGGCCTGTTGGGCCGTGCCGTTGAACCGTCTTGTGTATTGTCCAACTCGTGATCCAGGGCACTTCGCCGAGTCGCGTGCCATCGGTGACGGCACCGTTGAGAGTGTGTTCGCTGAGAACCTGGCGTTTTTGGCCCGAGGCGGTTGTTCCCGTCGAAGTGACCAGGATTTCTGCGGTCCACGTGTCGGAACCCGTAGCGGCCTCTTGGATTTGGAGGACCCGGAGAGAGGACCGGGGCGTGGTTGCAAAGTCTCCGTGAATTTCCAGGAGGGCGGTGGCCAGTTCTCGTGTTGTCAGCGAAGCGTCGGCTTGGTCGGCACGTGTCCGAACGATCTCGGAGATGTTTCCGTGCCGACGCTCCAGGGGCTGTGCGGAGCCAAGTCCGTGACCCTGGAAGTTGGGCGAGGTGAGCCTGGTCAAACGTTCGGGAATTCGGGCGGCGATGAATTCGAGAAATGCGGGACCGAATCGTCGCTCGATTTCAAATGTCGTATGTTCAGCTTTCCAAATGTCTTTCTGACGCGTGGCGTCGAGTCCTATGGCCTGTTGTGCGGTGTTTGGCTGGGGTGCTGGGGTGTGGCGTATCTTGGAGTTCAACCACGCCGCAACACCGAGCAGTCCAAGGAGTCCCACGACGGCGAGACCCCGCTGAAGTGGATTCATTCTGCGGCCTGTTGATTACCGACACCTGCCAATGCGCGGGAACTGTATCAGCTGTTTGTCTCGGGAAAAACAGCGATCGGTGCCAGAAGGGCTTTAGCCGGCAAGAAACTCTTGGCCCAGGGCCAGGAGCGAGTGCTTGACGTCGATCCTGCGCGTGATGTCGTCTCCGGTGAGACGTCCGGCGGCGTGAATCCGCTCGTGCACGTCGGCGATCGCCTGTTGCACTTCCGGTGCCCCTCCCTCCCCCGGTCGGCCCAGCCCTTGTGCAAAGTCGTTGGGGCCGACGCTGAAATAGTCGATGCCCTCGACTGTCAAAATCTCGTCAAGGTTGTCCACCACTCCGGCGTCCTCGAGCAAGGCGCCGACCAGTGTGTTGTCGTTGGTCTCGCGGTACCATTCGACCTTGTTTTCAATTTCGTGGTCATAATCGCATCCACGGTTGCCGCCGAATGATCGTTCGCCGAGTGGCCCGAAATAACAGGCATTGACCAACTGCTCTGCGTCGGAGCGGCAAGCGATGTGGGGGCCCAGTATTCCCTGGATGCCGCGATCCAGGTACTGGAGGATCGTCGAGGTGTCGATGTTGGGGACCCGGGCGATTGCCGTGATTCCGTTTAGCTCGGCCGCCCGACAATGTTCCTCGATGTCGTTTAATCCGAATGGCCCGTGTTCGCCATCGAGCCAGACAAAGTCGAAATTGAGTCGGCCAAGAATTTCGACAATGTGGACCGAGGGGAAGCAGAGCGAAAAACCGGTGGCGATTCGACCGTCACCGATACATTGCTTGATCCGGTTGGCGCGTGGCATGGCGGGGCCTTGGCGGAGAACGACGAGTGACAATCGGTCGCGACGCTCACGACCGGCTCAGGGTGATTCTAACGCGGGTGGCCTGGTCGCGCCCAATGGACCGTATCAAAACGCTGGCTCGCGACTTGGGCGAGGGTTGAGGAGGCTGTCCTCCAACACAACCCGCCGAATGATTGACTCTCCGGAGCCACGGAAGGACGTGTCCTGGGGAGATGGTGAAGCGGCACGTCAGTGCGAGGTCGGATGGCTTGGTCTGTGTCACTACACCGGGGGCATTGGGTCAGTAGGCCCAGGGAGTTCCGTCTTCACGGCGAATTGTTGGGCGCATCCGACGGACGTAGGGGAATTGTCGGGCTGCTTCGATGTCGACATCACAGCCGAGGCCCGGTGACAGTGGTACGCTGATGTGGCCGTCGTCGTAGAGCGGTACTGCAGTGAAGACCTGTTTGATCCGGTGGTCCCAGTTGGCATCGAATTCCTGGATTCCGAAGTTGGGGACAGACAGGCTGAGGTGCGCGTTGGCCATGTGTGTCACGGGCGAGATGTTTCCGGGGCCGTGCCAGGCTGTCAGTACGCCGCGAGATTCACTGGTGGCAGCGATTTTGCGGCCAGCGGTGATTCCTCCGACATGGGCCAGGTCGTGACGGACGTAGTCAACCAGGTGATCGAGCCACAGTTCCTGTCCCTCCCACGGATTGCAGAAAATCTCGCCCATGGCCAGGGGGATACTCGACTGGTTGCGGACCAATCGGAACGTGTCGAGGTGTTCGGGGCGGAGCAGATCTTCGAGGTAGAACAGGTTGTAGGGGGCGAGGTCGTTGGCGAGGCGGAGGGCCTGTGAGGGGGTGACCCGTTCGTGAACGTCGTGGATCAATTCGATCGAGTCGCCCAATTCGTTGCGGAGGAAGTCAAAGAGCCGTGGCAGCATGCGGGTGTAAAGTTCCGGTTCCCAGGTTTCAGCCGGCGGCACGCCCAGGGAGAAGGCCTCGTCTGTGGCAGTTTGTTGGGAATTGGTAGACGGGACGGCGTAGCCGGAATCGAGTTCGGGGACGGCCGCTTGAACCTTCACGACCCGGTACCCGATTTGCTGCAGTTCACCGACTCGCTCGAGCACCTCGTCAAAGGTGCGGCCCGACACGGAGCGATAGGTCAGCATCCGGTCTCGCATCGGTCCTCCCAGCAGTTCACAGACCGGGAGGTTGGCCAGTTTCCCCTTGATGTCCCATAACGCCATGTCGATGCCGCTGATCGCCGAGAGGTGGACTGATCCGGAGCGGTAGTAAGGGAGGTGGTACAAGGTGTGCCAGATGTGTTCGATATTCCCGGCCGGTTGTCCGACCACCGCTGGCGCCAGGTGCTCTTCAATCATCGTGGCGACAGCCAGTTCACTGCCCGAACAGGTGGCGTCGCCCCAGCCGTACAACCCGTCTTGATCGGTTGTGATCCGGACCAGAACGAAGTTTCCCAGCGGAGCCTGCATCGGGTTGGTCACGACGACGTCGATTCCGGTGATCAAGGGCGAGTGATCCAGGCGTTCGCTCATCAGGGTGTTCCAGGGTGAGGGGGTTCGCGATGCGGGGCTTGACCCTAACGGGTTTGTCGCGGCTGTGCGACGATTCGGGTATCCTGTGCGGCGAATCAAATTGGCTCTTCGGGAGATCCTGCCATGTTCCGTTCGTCCATTATTTTGCCCGTGCTGTGTTCGCTGGTTTCACCGGTCTTTGCCGCCGACGGGCCGTCGTTTTTCCGACGCGATCAGGGGGCGGTTGGCGACGGTTTTGCGTTGCCCGAGCAGTTCGCCGCGAAAGAGCAACTGGTGTGGCGACAGGAGTTGGCACCGGGGATCTCGACCCCATGTGTCCACGGTGATCTCGTGGTGGTCACGTCCTGGGACAAGACGAAAAAGCAGTTGGCGACGTCGGTGCTGGAACGAGGGACGGGGAAACTCGTGTGGAAGAGAGTGCTGGAGACGAAACGGATCGAGAAGACGCATTCGACGGGCAGTCCGGCTGTCTCGACTCCAGCTTGTGACGGCAAACGCATCTACGTATTTTTCGGCAGCTTTGGGTTGGTCTGTTACGACCTCGCGGGCGAGGAATTGTGGCGGAAGCCGATGGGGCCATTTCAGGACGAGTTTGGTGCGAGCAGTTCACCGGTCCTGGTGGGTGACCTGCTGGTTCTCAGTGAAGACCACGACGTGAACTGTTTTTTGATCGCTATCAATCCGGCCACCGGAAAAACGGTCTGGAAGACCGCACGCAAAGGCCAGACCCGCAGCTACTCGACACCGGTGGTGTGGGCCAGTGACAAGGAACGAGTGCTGGTGGTGGCCGGTGCATTGAAGATGACCGCCTATGAGATCAAGACGGGAAAACCGTTGTGGTGGGTTGAAGGTCTGTCACGGATTGTGGACACGACTCCAGTGACGACTCCCGAACGGCTCTACTTCGCATCGTGGACTCCCGGAGGCGACCTGACAGAGCGGATCGCCATGGAAGCCTTTCCTGAGGCGTTGAAGTCTCTCGATAAGGACAAGAACAAGAAGATTGCCAAGACCGAATTGCCCAAGGGAAGTCCGGTGGCAGCGAGATTCTTTCGAATCGATCTGGACCAGGACGGCGAACTCAATGCGTCGGAATGGAAACAGCATGCGGCGGTCTTCAAGAACGCACAGAACGTGGCCATGTCGGTCCGCCCGGGTGGCCGTGGCGACGTGACCAAGACACACGTGGAATGGTTGTCCCGCGAGGGCTTGCCGGTGGTTCCCAGCCCTGCTCTTTACAAGGGGCTGCTCTACATGGTCAAAAACGGTGGTATCCTGACCAGCCTGGATGCTCGGACTGGCAAGCGGACTCGGCGTGGACGCATCCCGGGCCGGGGCAATTACTACGCATCGCTTGTGGCCGGTGACGGCAAGATCTTTGCGTGCAACGAAGCGGGCGTGATGTCGATTATCAAGGCTGGTGAGGCCTGGTCGGTGATCGGGTCGCACGACTTCGGCGAAAAGATCCTGGCCACCCCGGTGGTCCAGGATGGCCGGATGTTTATTCGGACCGACAGTGCCGTGTACTGTTTCGGTCGCAAGTGATCCAGTCGCGTTGTGGCGGGCTAGTAGTCATCTCCGAGGAGTTCCCCGTCCTTGCGGTTGCACAATCTCCGGTAGACGGTGGCGTTGATGCTGTCGGAGAGATAGCGGACCGAGGTGTCTCCTAAAAGAAAGTTGGCTCCACCGAAGTGGGCGCTGGAGAAACCGCCGACGGCCTTGGCACCAATTGAGTCGACCGTCGATGACGAAGGTGCTGGAGTACCACCGGGCGAGTTGTTCGCCAGGCCAGAGCCCTGGTTGATCAGCGTGCCACCGTTTCTCAGGGTGCTGTTGGTGCCAGACGCCCAGCCCAGTCCTCCGGATGTCTTGTGGGTCTCGCCGACGAAGAGTGTGTGAGAACTGCCGTCGGGGATCTCCCGGTAGGTGACACTACTGTTGAGGAACAGCACGCCATTCTGGTCCAGGTTGATGGGGAGGTCTGAGAAAGTCTTGCCGCCTGCTGGTTCTTTGGCCGGTCTTCCCCCATCGGAGTGGACACCGGCGTAACTGGTGATGCCCACTTGTGCGGTGGTGGGGGCAACTGTGCGGCCGTTGTTTCCGGGAGTGTTGCCATCAGGGGGGAGTGTTGTGGTTACCGTGCTGGGAGATGGCGATGACGGACAGAGCAGAGTGACGATTGGCTGGGCTCGTGCTTCGGCGTTGGCGCTGGAATAAACGCTCTGGCGGAAGTCGAAATGTCGATGGATGTTTCCTTCGTCCAGGTATGGCAGGAGTTGTACCAGCCAGCTCATATGGTAGCCGGAGGCCCGGCTCTCGACGGGGCCGGACGTATCGATGGTTCCCGGTGGAAGGCACCGGTGCGCCATCTCGTAGTTCTGCAGAGCCACTCCGATCTGTGCCAGGTTGTTTTTGCACCAGGTGCGGCGTGCGGCTTCCCTGGCCTGCTGCACCGCTGGGAGCAGCAGTGACACAAGAATTCCGATGATCGCGATCACGACCAACAGTTCGACTAGCGTGAAGCCTGGGCGAGGACGACGAGTTAGGGTGGTCATGGACAGGTCATTCCGTGTGAGTAGGTCGGTTGGACTGTGGTTGTGGCGTTTGGCCTGTGCGGGCAGGACGTTTTGGCCCGACTTGCCTGGTGGCGTAACCATGGATGGGAGTTCTGGTGAAGCCGGGGTCGAGTCGGACGTGAGACTCCAATCGCCCGGATGACTGGGGCGATTCTGGGAGGATGGCCCTGGTGACGATCTGGACGGTGCCCAGTTCCGCGAGTGAGACGGTCCAGGTGTCTGTCGAGAATTCGGAATTGGCGAATCTGTTGGCGGCACGATCGGCCGCAGATTCTGCCAGCCAGTCGGCCTGTGCCTGGATTTCAAACCGTCGTGACTCGTTGTGTTGCATGACTGAAAGCTGGGACAGAGAACCCATCAGCCCCAGGATCACGACCAGTGTGAGCAGGACGACGACGAGAATGGCACCGTGGGGGTGACGGTGTGGCAATGACGGTTGTTTGTGAATCATGGGGCGGGCTCTGGTCGAAGTGCAGCCGTGATACGGGTCGGCCATGTTGTCGTGGTCTTGTTTGTTGGAACTGCGGTTGGAGTGGTCAAAAGGCTGATCAATCGCCTGGCCTGAGGCTCCGTGGCGGACGGATTTATGTGAAAGGACACAGCCTGGGTGGAGACGCGGTAGGTTTCGATCCGGACCGGTGTCGAATCGACCGTTCGCCGCAGCCCCATCGTCACGTGGCTCCACGTCACCGTCGGGTGCCCGAAGGATTTCAGGGTCAAGCTGGACCGTTTCTGTTTGTCGGATGTCACTGTTGCGGTTTGAGCGGCGTGAACGTCGTTTCGAAATTGTCTGGCCATTCGTTGCGCGGTCTGGGTGGCTACCAGGGAGTCACGGCCTGTTCTTTCGGATCGCATTATCAGGCCGATGCTCATGGTTGCCAACGTGAGGATGGCTGATGTCATCGTCATCACTGCCAGAAGTTCAATCAGGGAGTAGCCCCGGCGGCGTTGCATCATGGTTGCGTCTCCCCCTGGGGATTCCTCAGCCACGCTGTCAATCGGACCGGCCTGGATAGTCCCCCGATGGGCGTCGTCCAGCCAACAACGACGGTGGCTCGGCGGAGTCCGTTGTCGTCTCGGGTAGTGAGTTCCACCGACAGATTTGGTAGCCACCTTTGGGAGTCCCAGTCCTGGGTGGAGTTGTTTGTAACCGTTTGTCGGGATTCACCGGCAGCGAGTCTTTCCAGGCAATTCGAAGCGACTTGCGTTGCAAGTTGTCGTTGCGCCGCGACGGTCCGTGCCTGGTTGGCTCGCAAGAGCAAGGGGCCCACCAGGGAAAACACGGTTGCCAACAGGATTCCTGCTACCAATGTTTCAACGATAGTGGTGCCGCTCCTCTGGCGCGAGCAGGTCTGGCGGACGGTCCTGGTGGCGTGGTGTCTCATCACGTCTCCATCACCAGTTGGACGAGTGGTTGGAAGAAACCGACACTGATCACGCCGACAAGGAGTCCGAGCGAGCCGACCATGATTGGCCGGACGGTCTGTAGGCACCAGAGAACACGGCGTCTCAGACGCCGGTCGGCCGAGTCGGCCAACAGTTGCAGTGCCCAGGGCAAGTTTCCCATTCGCTGAGAACACTCGAGCACCGCTTCCTCTCGATCAGTGATCAACCGCTCCTCTCGCATCGCTGCCCAGCCGCTGGTGCCGGTGGCCAGTTTCTCGCGAACTCTGGCCAGGCGGAGTGTCATGTCCGGGCGATGTGCTCCGTCCAATTGGACTGCAAGGGCCTGGTCGAACGTTCCGTTCTTGGAGAGGGCAAAAGACAGGCAGCGAAACAATCCAGGGGAGTGGAGACGGGGCCAGAGGCGTGTCAGCCAGGGGATTCGCATGTTGTCCAGGCCCCAGAACCAGCAAATGCCGGTTGCCATCAACAACAGGCAGGGTAGCGAGAGAATCGGGGCGGCGAGGAGCATGTGAGAGGCTATTCCGTCGGCGGTGTTGATTACGGCCATGGTCAAGCGGGGGACTTCGGTAAGAGATTCATCGAAGACCTTCAGCCAACCGGGGAGGACATAGACCATCAGGAACAGGCACAGAGCGAATACCAGGCTCATGTTGTTGGCGGAGTAGATGAAGAAGGCCGAGATGTCTGAAGCGGTCCCGGTGTGCTGGAGAAAGCGTGAGTGGCGTTGAGCGGTTTGTTCGAGTGATTCTGGCAAGCAGTCGGAGTCATATCCGACACGGATGGCGGTCACGCTGGAACGAGGCAGTAAACCGGGATTGTCTTCGACGGCATCCGGAAGCGGTACACCGTCTCGCAGGCGGTCGGCGAGGTTGTTGACGCGGGTCTGGAAGCGGGAATTTTTCAGAAAAGGTGTGAATCGCCAGAACGAAAACGACTGGGCTCCGCCTTGAGACTCAGCGTAGCTCTCCAGGAGCGGTGGAAGGGGGTGGGCCTGTTTGACAGCGATCGCCAGCAGCCACAAAAGTTGACACTGCTTGGACCGCTTGGAACTGGCGGGGCCCTCCATGAAAACGAACGGAATCATCAGGGCAGGGATCACCAGTGGAGCGACGAACAGCAATGGAAGGGCGACCAGGCCCCAACCATTCACCTGGAGTCCGCTCAGGCGTTCTTCGAAATCCAGCAGGTCCGTCGTCGACATGTCGGCCTGCACGTTCCGGCTCAACTGCAGTGACCGGAGGCCGGTCCAGCCAATTGTTGCCAGTAGAAAGGCCATCATCGTATTGGCTAGCAGCGATGCGGTCAGGAGACCTTCGCCGTCGTCGGGGTACAGTCCCCAACCGACAATCGCGGTCAGGCCGCCAGCCGAGACCAGCAGCATAGTTGTGGCGATGGCAGCGAGAAGAAAACGGGTGACATCCAGGTGCCGGGCCCTGGTTCGGGTGCGCAATCGGCGCAGGACGATCAATAGAGCGGTGCCCCACAGTGGCACCAGCAGGATCGTGAAGATTGCGTAAATGAGTGTGGTGTCAGGGTCCACGGTCAGTCCAGAGAGGAAATGAAATGACAGGGTGAAAGCAGTGGGAAGGATTCCGGCACCTGGTCAAGAGAACGTGTTGAACAAGTTGATGATTGGCAATATGAGGGCAGCGGAAATGGATCCCACAGCCAGCGCGATGCCACAGATCGTCAGTGGTTCGATCAGGAGGCGGGCGAGGCCAGATTGAACGCGTGCCTGGGCGGCGCAGATGTCGCCGGTTGCTCGGAGGATCTCCGCGAAGGCGTTGTCCCGTGTCTCCCATTGGAACACGTGAGCGATTTCGGGGACCATTCTGTGCGTGGTGGCGGAATGGGACAGGGAGATTCCCCGGGTGATGTCATCAGCCATGCGGTCCGTAGCACGTCCGATGTAGGCGTCTCCGGAGCCTTTGCCTGCGAGCCGAAGGGCCTGGGGGATTGGCATCTCGTGATCGATTCCGATTGCGAGCAGGTGACAGAACCGAGACGTGGCACCGAGTCGGGCCATTCGCCCCACCGCCGGGACGTGGTAGAGCCATTTTCGTTGGAGCGGGCCAGCCACGCGTCCAAAAATCAACCAGGTGAATACCGCCGCCAGAAGTCCCAGCGGGACGATGGACAGTCGCCATCCTTGGACGCTCTTGGCGAGCCAGAGGATCAATTGCGTGAACGCCGGGATTTCAATTTCGAAGCCCAGCAGGATGCTCTCGAATGAGGGGACGACCAGGGTCAGCAGTGCTCCGATGACCATGAGCGAGGTCAAGAGCAGCAAGGCTGGGTAGAACAGTGTCGCGATATTTCGGCGACGTGTGTCGAGGCTGCTGCGGGCGAAGTGAAGGTAGTGTTCCAGCAGTTCGGCGATACGGCCGGTCTTGATGCCTGCCCGCAACAATGCTCGCAGGTGTTGTGGAATGATGATGTCCTGGCCGTTGACAGCTTCATCAACCGGGACCCCCTGTTCCACACGAGTTGAGATCGTGGTCATCGCTCGCCGTGCACGGCTCGAAGGAATCTCCGAGGCAATAGCTCGAAGTCCGGCTGCCAGTGGAAGCCGACCACGGACGATTTCAGTTATTCCCCCCGTCACTGCTATCCGTTGCTCGTGGCCCACTGGGACATCAACGATTGAGCTGCCGAGGTGACTCGTGCTGGAGTCGACGGGCCCGTTTTCGATGATTTCCTGGAGGTTCTGGACGTGCAAACCGTCTTGCAAAAGCCGGGCGACGGCAACAAAACGGTTTTCGGCCTCGACGACACCCTCAACGGGGCGGTCGTTTTCGTCGGTCGAATTGTGGTGGAATCGCGGCATGGTGACGGTGTTCGTGCCTGGATTTCAGGGGGCCGAAAGTCCGTTCAGGAGGTCGACGATCGGGAGGAAGAGCGAGAGGCTGTACAGCAGGACGGCTCCTCCGGCGACCGTGGCCAGTACCACGACCGGAAACGCCACCTGGAAATATTCCGCCTGGTAGTCGGCCCGTCGCCGCAGGATCTCGCTGGCGTGTTTCAGCGCGGGCTGGAGTGCGCCTTGGCGTTCTGCGACATCAATCATCCACCTGACAAAGGGCGTGGTTGAGCGGAACCGCTGAAGTACGTTTGACAGCGAATCGCCGTCCCGGATTCGTGCCGTGATTTCGTCACGGTGTCTTGAGAGTTGTGGTTCCCCACTGGCATCGATTGCCAGTGGGACAGCTTCACTCAGGGGGACATCGTTTTCGAGCATCATCGCCAGGACCTCTGTGAAGGTGGCACGATGAAAGTTCATCAGGATCGGGCCGAGCCAGGGGAGGCGTCGCAATGCGGATGCCGCGATTCGTCCCGGATGCCAACGATATTGGTCGGCAGTCGGGTGAAGCATCCATCGCCGGGATAACCACCAACAGGCTCCTGCCAGGAAAAGTCCAGCCGGCAGGATCGGGGCCCAGATTCCAATGGTCGTGGTGGCGGTTCGCATGAATCTTTGTGACGTCCCGTCACTAACTCCGAGTCCAACCATCGACGCGTCGAGGCCGGGGAACAGTGTGACGAGAAATAACGACCAGAGGATCCAGGCCAGCGAGAGGACCAGGGTTGGATAGGCCAGGGCCATTGCGATCTTGTGTCGCAATTCATCGAGCCCACGTGAAAAAATGGAAAGGGACTCGAGTGCCTGGTCGAGTCGTCCGGTCTTGAGGCCGGCGGTGATCAGTGCCCGGTAGACGGGGGGGAAGGAACGCTGATGGTTTTCGATCGCCACTTCAAGCGACACGCCAGAATCTAGTTGTTGGGCCAAGGAGTCTAAGACTTCGTTGACCTGTCGTCTGAGCCCGCCGGCGGCGGATTTCAGTCCCAGTTCGAGTGGGAGTCGGGCCCGCGTCACCGCGCAGATTTCGTCGTTGAGTGTTGCAAGATCTTCGAGTGTCAGGCGTGGGTGGTTCTTGTGTGCCATGGGCCGGCCTCGGGCCTCGGTTCAATTTGGCGGTAGTCCGAGGACCCGTATGACCTCCTCGGGTGTCGTCCAGCCCGCCTGGACCGCCCTGCTGGCCGCATCGGCCAGGTCGAGGTGTCCGGATTCGACTGCCGCTGAATGGAGCGAATGGCTGTCGTGTTTCGCAAGAATTCCGTTGGCGATGGTCGGTTCGGACGGGTCGAGCCATTCGGCAATCACCTTGCGTCCGGAATACCCGGTCCCGAGACAGCGGGGACAGTTGGGGAGGGGGGCGGGGTGATTGTCCTGTGGTTCGGCGTGGTCAGCCATCGGTTCGCATTGGCACCGGCGACGCAGCAACCGTTGTGAGAGGATCGCGACCAGCCCACTTCGAAGCAGGTGTGGTTCGATTCCCATGTCAGCGAGGCGGCCGATTGCTTCTGTGCCGCTGCCCGCGTGGAACGTGGTCAGGACAAGGTGGCCGGTCAAGGAGGCCTGGAGCACAGTCTCGGCCGTCTCGTGGTCTCGGATTTCTCCGACCATGATCGCTTCGGGATCCTGTCGCATCAATGATCGCAACCCGGTGGCATAATCGAATCCGGCTCCAGGGTTGAGTTGCGATTGGGCAACGCCGTCGATGACCGATTCGATGGGATCCTCGAGGCTTGCCAGGCTTACCGGTTGATCGTGCTTCCCAGCCAATTCCCGGAGACAAGCGTACAGCGTCGTTGTCTTTCCGCTGCCGGCGGGGCCAGCGACGACCAAGGCCCCGCTGCGGCGATTCAGTGCGGCAGAGAGTTGCTGAAGAATTCTCGGAGTGAATCCGAGTTGATCGATCTGCAGGAGCTGGTCACTGGTGCGAAGCAGTCGGACGACAGCTTTTTCACCGAAGAGTGTCGGAAAGGTGCTGACCCGCATGTCGAGCGAATTGTCACCGGAACGGATTCGTCCTTCCTGTGGGATCTCGGTTTGGTAGGTCAGCAATTCGGAGAGCACTTTCAGGCGGGCAACGATGTTGATCGAAAATTGTCGAGGGAATTTGCCCACGTGTTGCAGGACCCCATCGATCCGCCACGCCACTTCGAGGGCGGTCTCTGTTGGAACGATGTGGATGTCACTGGCGCCACGGTGACGGGCCGTTTCCAGCAAGTCGTCGACGATTTCTGGTACGCGTTCGGCGTTGAAGGGCTCAAGGCCTGCCAGAAAAATTGGGGCGGGTGAGTTCATAGGAAAGATTCGGATTGTGAGGGTTCGTCCGATTGGTTGGCCATCCTGGGGCCTGGAAGTCTGGTTTGGGGGCCGATGGGAGGGAAAAGGTGCCACGGCGCGGGCTTACCTGAAACGAAGCCGAATGTGGTGGCGAGAAAATCTGCAAACGAGACGAGACGTGTGTTATTGTTGAGGCAGGGACCGATATGTCGGTCTGTGGACGTCGGTCACCGGTGCGTTGTTGTCATGAGCGTTTCGATACAATCCTGCCCCTCCTGTCGGACCCTATTGTTGACGGACACTGTCCAGTGTCCGTTGTGCCAGCACGTGGTCAATCCCGAGGCGGCCGAGAGTTTTACGGGCGAGTTGCCCGATGCGGTCGCCGTCGAAGATCGTGGCGACGGTGTCGAGTGTGGCGATTGCGGCGAGGTGGTGCGCCCTGAACTCGTTCGCTGCTGGCGATGTGGAGCATTTCTCCGTCCCGAAATTGCGGCCCGGTTTCAGGAAATGCAACGTAATCCCTCGGCGGTGATCTATAGCCAAGATTCATCTTCCGGCGATCAAGAGAATACCGCTCTTTTATCGGACCAGCAATCCAACAATTCGGCGGGGCCGTCCCTGGTGGATGACGGAGATTTTGAACTCGCTGATGGTGTCAATATGTCAGATGGCGATGGTTTTGATTTGGGCGACGATTTGCTGAAGCACACCGAACCCATGGACGATGACGAGGAGGCTGCCGGGGCCGGTGACACTGATTCCGCACCGGACGTGGCTGACGATTCCGAAGGTGCGTCGGAGGAGGCGACCGACACGTCGCATCCAGTGGCCGCCAGTGGTGATGCCTTGCTGGATATTGCGATGAAGGAGGAAGTTGAATCGAAGAGCCGCAAACGACAAGGTGCCTCGTCGGTGACACGTGGTGGGGCACGGGCCGTTGCCAAAACTGGTTTCATCGTCTTTTGTCCCAACGGACACCCGATCGAGGTCCAGGAGCGTCACCGAGGGAAGTCGGGCAAGTGTCCGAAGTGCGAATCGCCATTCCTGGTCCCGCAACAAAATTGGGATCCGGCACAGGGAGGGGGTGCCGTGGACGAGGTGCCCGAGGAGGTGGAGACCGAGAAAATTTATGTCGATTGGCTCGACGATGTTCGTCTTCACCAAGTGGACCCGGGTTCCCTGAAGTTGAAGGTCGGCAGTCTCGAGGCGAAATTTGATACCGTTGACGTGGGTTTCTCGGCCGAGACCGTGGTTTTGGTCAAGCTGGTCAAAAGCGGTGGTCTCTTTGGTGGGGGAGCGGCCAAAAAGATTCCCGCCGTGAGAGAAAGTGTTCGGCTTCACCTCGAGGATGTGCAGTCGACAGATGGGCTGCCGGCCGCCGAGTTTGTGAGTCTGGCGGCCGAGACGTGTGGGGAACTGCGGATTGTCCAGCCGGCACCTTATGCCCATGAATCCATGTTCGCCGGGATTGATGTCTTCGGGACCGGTCGGATCGGAATTCGACTTCCTGACGATTCCGCATCGAAAACGATCGACTTCCTGTCCTTCAACCTGAGCGAATTCCGACGGGTGTCACGGTGGATGGCCGCCTTGTATGGAATCGCTGACTTTGGCGCTGACGTGGGAGTGCCGCTGGAGGACACCTTCAGCGAACGCACGTGCCACTACAATGAAGAAACGACCATGACGGTTGTTGAGGATGCGACATACTACAGTGCCGATGAAACCTACAGCGTCACCGTGGTTGGGCATCGTTGCGAGAGTTGTGGGCTGGTTGTCAGCAGTGATGCTCGGAAGAAAGAGAAGATTGGCGGCAAATCTGGCAAAGGCATGGCCAAGGCGGTGTGCCCCAAGTGCAAACGCCTGTTTGGTGAAAATCCGTTGTACTCGATCACAACGGACGCCGTCGAAGAGGAAGGCGTCGAAGAGGAAGGCGTCGAAGACCAGCACGATGCCAATGTCGAGCCGGAGGTTTCGGCGAGTGCTGGCGATGATGTGTCGGACACCGAGCTCCAGGATGACCCGGAAGCCGCCGGCGACGACGCCGACGCCGGCGACGACGGCGACGACGGCGAATGATCTGCTGTTCGCCGCGGACCACTCCTCCGGCCTGTGCCGGTTGTGAGGGTCGAAGACTTGGCGAAGACATTCGCGGTAGCTTGACCCGCGCCCTTGGTCAGCTAGAATTGTCGTGTCTCGCGTGGTTTTGAAGGTCGCTTGGACAATCAAGATCTCGACGAGCGGGGACCGGTAGTCCGGCGCGTGGTTGTCACGGGGCGGATAGCTGGAACAAGGATCGCAGGAGAGTCCTGTGACAGGCGGCTACCCCGACGACTTCAAGGAGCAGGTCCGTTCTCAAACGGATCTTGTTTCATTGGTCGCTGAAACAGTCTCGCTGACGGCGCGCGGAGGGCGCGGCGATCATGTGGGATTGTGCCCCTTCCACGAGGATCACAATCCGTCGATGCACGTCTATGCCGATCGGCAGACGTACAGGTGCTGGGTGTGTGACGCGGGAGGCGATTGCTATTCGTGGATCATGCACTTCGAGAACGTGGGGTTCCGAGATGCTCTCGAGCAATTGGCCGAGCGTGCGAATATCGAGATGCCTCGCCGCCGCGGTCCCAGTGGACCGGGAACGGATGAAAAGGGCCGGTTGTATGAGGTGCTGAGTTGGGCTGAAAACCAGTTTCACAGGTTCTTGTTGGACGATCCTGTTGCAACGCGGGCAAGGAAGTACCTGGCCGAACAGAGACGGCTTGGCCCAGAGGTGATTGCCAAATTTCAAATCGGATTTCATCCGCCGGACTGGGAGTGGTTGCAGAAGCGGGCGGAGGGGACGTACCGTCCCGCCGAACTCGAAGCCGCGGGCTTGGTGCGACAGAGGCAGGATGGTTCTGGGCTTCGGGATGATTTCGTTGATCGGGTGCTGTTTCCGATTCACGACATGCGGGACCGCACTGTTGGTTTTGGCGGCCGCATTTTGCCGGACCACACCTACCCGGACGCCCCGAAATATCTCAACAGTTCAGAGAACCCCGTTTTTTCCAAGAAGAGTCTCCTCTACGGGCTGGGGAAAGCTCGAGAGAAGATCCGAAGCGAAAAATTGGCGGTCGTGGTCGAGGGATACACTGATTGCGTCACCGCCCATCAGTACGGCGTGCATCACGTTGTCGGAACATTGGGCACCGCCCTGACAGATGAACACGTGACAGCTCTGAAACGGCTCTCAGAACGAGTTGTCCTGGTCTACGATGGTGACCAGGCCGGTCAGATGGCGGCCGAAAGAGCCCTGCCCCGTTTTCTTGTGCAGGATGTTGACTTGCGGGTGCTGACGTTACCCGAGGGGTTGGATCCCGCTGAGTTTCTCGAGCGACATGGTGAATCGGCGTTCCGGGAATTGTGTGACCAGGCGCCCGAAGCACTGGATTTCAAGTGGCAGACGTCGATGGCCCGGATTGGGACTGCGACCGTCGATGCACGCCAGCGATTGCTTGCCGAGATGTTGGACTTGATCGTCACGGCCCCACGCCTGGCGGGAACACCCCGCGAAGCTGTGATCCTGGGACTGGTCAGCCAGCGACTGGGGATTGCGGAAACGGAATTGCGAGCGGCACTCAATAGTCAACGCAACGTGCGGCGAGACGAAAAGTCTCGTATGGCCGAACGACTTTCAGCGCAGAAGGCCGAAGCTGATTCTTCCCGGCGGGTTGATGCGGGGACGACGCCTTCGGGCCAAACCGGCGATCGTGATTCAACGGTCACGTCGTCAGTCGACCGTTCGGGGACGTTGACACGAGTCGAACGAGCAGAACGCGAACTGGTAGAGATCCTTTTATCGGCACCGGAATTGGTTGGCCGCATCCGAGAACAATTGCGTTCTGAAGAAATTCGGGACACATTTCTTAAGCGGTTGCTGGAAGTCTGCTACCAGATCCACGACAACGGGGGCTTGCCAACGTTTGATCGTGTGACAGCGTCACTGGAGGATCCGGAGATGAAGCGGTTGCTCGTCAAGATTGACGAAGAGGCGAGGTCGAAGGAGACGTCACAACGGGTGACCGAATCGGAACTGGATCTCCTTGAAGAAACCGTGCAAGTGTTGAAGTGGCGTCGAGAGCGTGAGAAGTTTGAGACCGAACGCGCCGTTCGGACCGGACGTGATGAAGCGGCCGGTGGACTGGACGACGAAGACAAGGCCCGTCTGAGACGGGCGTTCGAACACCACCAGAAGCGGACACGCCGAGGCGTGGTTCGTTGATCTGTGGGAGGGTGGAAAAGTGTATAGA
>CAWVUS010000074.1:0-18321 GCA_963933195.1 uncultured Planctomycetaceae bacterium | reverse complement strand
CTGAACATGGAGATTGAGCGGTGGACACTGGCGACCGGTGAGAGTGCCATCGCCGGGTTCTGCCGGATCAACAGGAACTGGGCCTGGGTGTTCCTGCTCCTGAATATCCTCCCATGGGCTTGGCCGGGTTGGGCCACCGGTGCCGGCCAGATGCTCAGTTGGGCGCTCTTCGGGGCCGAGGAAGTGATCGATCCGGAGACAGGAGTTCTCAGTTTCACATCCCGGTACGTGCCGCTGTTTGGGATCGCCGGATTGTGGCTGGTGGGGATCGCTTTGACAGCCGGTCCGGTGGTCTACAACACCGTAGAACGTATCCAGATGGTGCTGGTTGGAATGATCGTGGTGATCGTGATTGGCCTGGGATTTGTCCTGATCCGCGGTGACGCCGTGGTGGCAATGGTCTCCGGAATTGGCAGCATCGGGCAGATGCCCGATCTGGATGCGACCGGGTTGACCTTCATCAGTCTCCTGGGCGCACTGGCGTTTGCCGGGGCCGGCGGATCGACCAACTTGGGCCAGAGCAACTTCATCAAGGACAAGGGGTACGGCATGGGACAGTTCATCGGGCGAATCACCAGCCCGTTGACTGGCCAGCAGGAAGCGACCGCCGGCACCGGGTTCCTGTTTCCCGACAGTCCCGAGAACCGCAGGCGTTGGCTGGGTTGGTGGCGGTCGGCCAATATCGAACACCTGCTGTCGTTCTTCGTCACCTGTGTGATTTGTCTGTGCCTGATGTCACTGATGACCTACTCGGTTTTCTATGACGCCGATGGAGTCCTGAAACCGGGCATGGACCGTTACGGTGCCGGTTTGGATTTTGTCTGGGGTGAGGCGACGATTATCGGTGAACGAGCCACCGGAGGTGGCCTGCTGAAACTGGGATTCCTGGTGATGGGTATTGCCGTGTTGCTGACGACCGAACTGGGTGTCCTGGATGCCACCGCTCGCATCTCGACGGACATCGTCAAGATCAACTACCTCCGCGACAACGACAACTGGTCGCTCTCGAAACTGTACTACCTGTTTCTCTGGGGCGAGATCTTGCTGGGTACGCTGATTCTATTGGTCGGATTCAACAAGCCGCTGGTCCTGCTGGTCACCTCGGCTGCAATGAACGGCTTCGTGATGTTCGTCTACTCGATCCTGTTGCTGGTCCTCAACGGGCGGATCTTGCCGTCGCGGTTGCGGATGGGATGGTTCCGGATGCTGGCGATCGGCTGGGCCGTGCTGTTCTTCGGGTTCTTCAGCTACAAGGCTGTGGAACTGGAAGTGTGGCCGAAGCTGTTTGGTTGAGGCTACGGGCAGTTGCGTGGCTGAATACGTTGCGGGGTGTCGAGTTCTGCCCCAACCGGTGCTACTCGATCACGTCAGCCAGGGCCGAGAGGCTGACCACCTGGTCACGGCGGAGCAGCACTTTTTTCCGGTTGGCCCGCACGCCGTGCATCCGTGTCTCGATCACGTACAACTCGCGAGTTGTCGTAGCGTCTCGCAGGTCATGGACGTCGGCGTTCTCGAGCACGAAGTGGTGCGTGTCGAAGTCGGCCAGTGTCCCCACGTAGACGTAGGGGGCTTCGATGTCGATCACGACCACCTGTCCCCGGAGCGTTTCCAGGCCGGACACCGGATCAGTCATTGGATGTCTCCTCGGCCCTGGGGCGTCAGTGGCTACCGGGATTCGCTGACCAGGTGGGCGGCGACAAAGTCCTCGTTGAGAGTCACGCCCAGGCCGGGGGCCTCGGGAACGGTGATTTTTCCATCGACCGCCTGGATGCGTTCGTGTGTCAATTCGTTGCGCAACGGTTCGTCCTCGACACAGTCCTCGATCAGAAATGCATCGCGGCAGGTCGAGAGCCAGTGGGCGCTGGCGGCCACGGTGATCGGGCTGGTGTAACAGTGGTTGCAGAGTCTCGCTCCGACTTCCTCGACCCGGTCTCTCACGTAGGCCGCATCGGTGAAACCATTTCTCGAGAGGTCGACCTGGTAGACGTCCAGCGCGTGTCGATCGATCAACGGGCGGAAACTCTCGCGGCCGCATTCTCCTTCACCTGCGGCGATGGGTACCGGTGACCGGTCGCGGAGCCAGGCGTAACCGTCCACGTCGGCCTGGTGCAGCGGTTCCTCGAGCCATTCGACGTCGAATTCTGAGAACGCGACCGCACGTCGCAAAGCGGTACGGGCGTCCCAGACACAGCCGGCGTCGATCAGCAACGAGGCGTCGGGGCCCAGTCCCTCGCGGGCACCGCGGACCAGGTCGATGTCGACCGCCTCGCTGGTTCCCATCGGTTCCCAGCCGAACTTCACCGCGGTGTACCCCGCATCGACCCACCGTCGTCCAATGTCGGCCGTCGCGGCCCCATCGGCTCCGAAGAGGATCGAGGCGTAGGCCCGGATCTCGTCGTGCTGTTTGCCACCAAGCAATTGGTGAATCGGCGCGTCATAATGTTTGCCGGCCAGGTCCCACAGGGCCATGTCGACGGCGGCCATGGCGGCCACCGTCACACTGGTGCGGCCAAAGTACATCGAGCCACGGTACATCCGGTTCCAGTTCCGCCGGATGGCCAGTGGGTCCTGGCCAACCATCAATTCGCGGAGTCCACAGGCGATGTTGTGGCTGAAGGGAGCGTCGATGACGGCCTGCACCACCTCGGGTGACGCGTCGGCCTCGCCGATTCCCTCCAACCCGGTGTCACTGCGGACCCGGACCAGCGCCACATCCTGGCAACTGGCTGTCTTTTCGGTGACTGATTCGACCCGCAATACCTGGCAAATGACTTCTGTGATGTTCATGTGAGGTATGCTAGAGCATTCGAGTGTCGGACTCCACTTTCCCCGCCCCACTTCAGGCGGCATAATGGATTGCGTTATGCATCATGAGCACGAGAACTCTGGCGGTGAACTCCGGCAATGGCCGCGGCGCGATGTGTTGCAGGCCGGTGCCCTGGGGGTTTCGGCCTCGGTGTTGGCTGGGCTTGGCCTTGATAGGACTCTTGCTGCCGAGGGAACATCGGGTCGGGCCAAGTCGGTGATCTACCTGTGGGTCGGTGGTGGCATGACCCACATCGATTCGTTTGATCCCAAGCCAGAGGCCCCCGAGGAGATCCGTGGTGAGTTGACGGCGATCGAAACCCGATTGCCGGGCGTGCAATTCTGTGAAACGTTGCCGAGGTTGGCCGAGGTCGCTGATCGCCTGGCGGTCGTCCGCAGTTTTTCGCACGACAGCAATGATCACCTGTTGAGCCAGGTGTACACGTTGTCTGGCCGCAAGGTGAACCGCAACCAGTTGTTCAGTGAACCGAATATCGGGGCGATCGTTTCACACCTGTACGGTTCTCGCAACGGTCTGCCTGGCTACATTGCCGTTCCCGGGATCACTCGTCCCGGTCCACCACCTCACAATCTTTTTGTCGGAGGCTGGTTGGGGAACCAGTACGCTCCGTTTTGTGTGGGTGGACGGCCCGAACAACCTGATTTCACGGTGGGAAAGAAACTGGAAAACCCACCGGCGGAGATGAGAGAGGATCTGAGTCCTCGCGAGTTGGTGTATCCCAGTGGTCTGAGTCGCGGACGCCTGGACCGTCGCGTCGGCTTGCTCGAGGGGCTCAAGCAAGCGGCCCGGGCGGTCGAGAACGACACGCGGTTGGCAGCGATCGAGGGCCACTATGGAAACGCATTGAACATGCTGCTCTCGCCCCAGGTGCGTCAGGCGTTCGACCTGGGAAGCGAACCGGCTTCACTGCGCGACGACTACGGTCGGACCAAAATCGGGGGCCGGTGTTTGCAGGCCAGGCGGCTGGTTGAGTCGGGCGCGCGGTTCGTGATGGTCGATTACGGATACGACCCGGACTACGGCAACCTGTTTGACATCCACAATGCTGCCAGCCAGAACTTTCCGCACGTGTCGAAGATGGTCAAGCGGGGTTACAACGTGGTGGGAGTTGACCGGGCGTACGCGGCGTTGATTCGTGATCTCGATGCCCGGGGAATGCTCGATGAGACGATGGTCGTGTTCCTGACCGAGTTTGGGCGGACGCCGAAGATCAACGCGAATGGTGGCCGTGACCATTGGGGAGCGTGTGGCAGTGTCTTCTTTGCCGGAGCGGGTATCGAGGCGGGGCAGGTGGTCGGCCGCAGCGACAAACAGGCCGGTTATCCCACAACCCGGCCTTACGGTCCGGCCGATATTGCAGCCACGATTTATCACTCGCTGGGAATCGAGGGCGAAGCCCGCATCCGGGACCGGGAAAATCGCCCGGTGCCCGTACTGGATCACGGCCGTCCGATTGACGCCGTGCTGGCGTGAGGACGACACCTGTTCCCTCGCGGGGGGACGTCCGGAGTGAGATCTCTCAACGAGAGTTCCTGCGCTGGGAGTGGCGAGGCTACTTGAAGCGAATCGAGAGTCCAGCGCCGGCAAAAAAGTCGTTGGCGGCACGGTTCATTCCGTAACCGGCGCGGACATCGAACTGGACGTCGTTGCTCAGCAAGAAGGTGAACCCACCGTCCAGGTAATGTTCGACCTGGGCCGTGTCAGCTCCATTGGGGAACATCGCGAACCATTCGGTGAACATCCCGATCTCGTCGGAGAGACCCAGGACCACGGTGGCTGATTGGGCGATTTCTGAATACGCCTCTCCGCTGCCGCCATCGACTGCTCGGTTGGCCTGCGTGCTGCCACCCAACGCCACGCTCTCGTTCAGTTCCCACGAGTAAAGCAGGTTGACGCCAGGCAACACGTCGTTGTTGGTCAATTGGTTGCTTCCGGTGGGCACTGTCGATTGCACGATCAACGCGGTCTCGGGCCAATGGCACTCCTGTGAGGTGAGCGCGATTTTTGTCCCGAGATAGAGGTCTTCGGTCCCGCCGATCGATCGCCAGCCGGTTCCGTCGTCGGTTCGTTGATGGACTGGCAGCAGTGCCAGTCTCAGTTCAAGCCAGTCGGCTCCAATTCCCCAACGTAACAGTGGTTCACCGGCCGATTGAGTTCGTTGCTTCAATCCTGGTTCATCATCGATTATCAGCGTGTAGCCGAATTCGATTTGCAGAACGCCACGCCCGACTGTACTCGAAGCCTCGGTGAAGTCGGGCCGGTCGGTAACCAGTGGAGCGTCAAGATCCGGGCCGCCAGTGTTGCCTTCTCCGTAACGCCAACTCAGCAGGGTGCCCGGACCATTGTCATCATCAGGGAACCCGAGATGTGATTCACTGACCGCGGCTTTCAGCAAGCTGGCCGGTTCGACGGTGCTTCCATCATCTTCGATCCAGATCAATTCACCGCCGACGACAACCGGAGTTGTCAGCAGTAGTCCCAGCAGAAGATTCAGAACATTTCTCATAGGTTTTGCCATTCCGTGGCTCGTCCTTACTGCTCCCCATGTCGCGGCGCATCGCTACCCGTGCTGGTCCGATCGGACGCGCAACCGGCCCTACCCTCTTAATTCGTACAATCGTTGCAACTGGCTCCACCCGAACCGAAATTTTTTTGGACTGCGACCGATAGAAATGGCGGGCCAATCCTCAAACGGCGCATCAATTTGCGGAGCCGGGAGCTTCGTTTGGCTCGGAAATCGAGCGGATATAGACGGCCAACTGCATTTCCAACGCCAGCAGTCGTTGCCACGTTTCAACTGGCACGACCATTGCGGCTGCGGCCGTCGCGAGGTCCTCATCGTGGAGTGTCTTGTCCGGGTCGTTGATGAGTTCTTGAATTCCGGGTTCGGCGGGGGTGTTGGAGTCCCCGGCCTGTTCATTCATTGGTCCGGCTGATTCGGCGGCGCGGAGGATCGAGCCAATGCGGTCGTGAACGAAGGAGACAAGGTCGGAGAGTTGGGCCTGTTGGAGGGCCGTGAGTTGGGTCGGCAATTCGGGAGGTCCACCGGGGAAGAGGTCGATCAGGTCGAGATCGGCGTCCGCATCGGCCTGGGGTTGGAGATCGAGAGTGATGTCTGGAGAAGCGGCGATTGCTGAGTTGGTGTCCTGTTGAGCAAGAATGGGATCGATTTTTAGGTACTCAGCGATTTCCTCGTTGCTCCCGAAGACCAGCAGGCAACGGCCGATGGCGACCTGGTCGCCGGGTTTGAGGACTCGGAGTTGGACTGGTCGTCCATTGACCCGAGTGCCGTTTGTGCTGTCGAGATCGGTGAGGATGATCCGCTGGCCGTCTTCCTGAATCTTGGAGTGGAATCGGCTGATCCGTTCGTCGTTGAGTTGGATCGAGTTGTCGTCCTCGCGGCCGATCGTCACCGGAGTTTCGAGCGAGTCGAACACACGTCCTCGTTCAAGTCCTTCAAGGACCTGAATCGTGATCTTAGCCATGGACCACCCCGTTGCCTGGCCCGCTCGATGTGGAGGCCACCGGTGTGACCGTCTGAGTTCACCGTATCAGCCGTTCGGCAGTAGCGTCAAGAACCGCCTGGTGCGGTGGAGAGTCTTGCCTGTGTGCGTCTCAGTCGACGACCACAGGAGTCGGCTCTTGCAGGTTTGCGACTTCCGGTGCTGTCTCTTCGGCTCCCGGCATGGCTCCAAAGAATTCAACCAGCCGTTGGTCGTATTCCACCGGTGCCGCTGTACGGCCCCGGTTGTGCTTGGCACGAGGGACGATCCACGGTTCCTGGCAGCGATCACCGATCAGCGAGTGAAGCTTGCGAGTCACCTCGGGCACAACGTAGTTGTCACTGCCCCCGGAGATCAGCAGCACTTCCCGAGTTGCCAGTCGGGGCAACCAGCGTTCCACGGGGGTGAACGGGACGCCGCGGCGTTTCTGGCTCCACCGGCGGACCAGCGCGAGGGTCAGCAGCGAGTGCCACCAGGGGATCAGGTTGTAGACCCAGGCCGGGACCACCAGCAGGGCCCAGCGGGGCGTGTGGAACTGCATCAGGGTGTTGGTTCCGTAACCTCCATCGCTGGCAACTGCCTCGATGGCGGGATTTTGTGCCGCGGCCACCAGGGCCGCTCCGGCTCCACGACTGACGCCATAAAGTCCGATCGGCAACCCGGCCAGTTCGGGGCGTGCTGCGGCACAATCGATTGCCGCCTGGATGTCGGTCATCTCGTGATCGCTGAGCCAATGCAGTGGCACGTAGCCGGGCTGAATGTCACTGGAGCCGTGGTTGCGGAAATCGAAGGCGAGGATGTCGAAGCCGGCCGCAAACAGTCCTTCGCAATAGGCCATTGCGGTCCATTGCGACCCGGTGAATTCGTGGCAAAAAACAATGACGCCCCGCGGGGTGCGGTCGTGGTGATGGTAGAGGGTGCCCTGGAGTTGCAGCCCGTCGGCGGTCTCGATCTCGAAACGATCGGCCCGCGGGTCCTCGTCGGAGTAGGGCACCTGGAACGGGGGCCCATTTTCGAACCACGGAACGATCAGGCGGACGAGGATGGCTTGAAACACCAACTCGAGCACGATGAGACCAACCACGGTTGATCCCAGAATTGTGACCCACAACACGTATTTTCTCCAACGCGACGACCACCGCCGTGGGGCGGGAGTCGGACCCAGTCGAATGTGATTTCGTCGCGACTTGCGAGACCGTTTCCCAGCCTGGTCTCGTTAGCCGTTGAACTCCGAAAGGACCAAGGAAATGTTCTGTCCACCGAAACCGAAACTGTTGGACAACGTCCGTTGCAACGGGGCCTCGCGAGCCTCGTTCGGAACATAATCCAAGTCACAGTCGGGATCGGGTGTCTCGTAGTTTCTTGTTGGTGGCAGCACGTTGTCACGAATCGCGAGCAGGCAGGTGATCGCTTCGACACTCCCGGCCGCCGCGATCAGGTGTCCCATCATACTCTTGATGCTCGAAACCGGTGTCGAATCGGCATCGGCTTCCAGCGTGTTTCGCACCGCCATGGTTTCGACCTTGTCGTTGACCTTGGTACTGGTGCCGTGTGCGTTGATGTACTGCAGGTCGTCGCGGTTGATGCCCGCGTCCTTGAGCGCCATCTTGATGCAGGCGGTGGCTCCGCGTCCTTCCGGATGAATGTCTGTGATGCGGTAGGCATCGGCGGTCGAACCATAGCCGAGGATTTCGCCGTGGATGTGGGCTCCGCGGGCGCGGGCGTGTTCCAGTTCTTCCAGCACCAACATGCCCGATCCCTCACCGAGCACGAAGCCGTCACGATTGAGATCAAACGGGCGGCTTGCTGCAGAGGGATCTTCATTGTGAGTCGAGAGTGCCGTGAGCAGGCTGAAACCGGTGACGCCGAAGGGGTGAATCATGCTGTGAGCACCACCGGAAAGCATCACGTCGACATCGCCACGGCGGATCAACTCGGTGGCTTCGCCGATTGCCTGGCTTGACGCCGCGCAGGCAGTCAAGCAGTTCATGTTCGGGCCCTGGGCGTTGAACAGCCCGGCGAGGTGACCTGCCGGCCGATTGGGTTCCTGTTCCAGTTCGCTCTGGGGTTCCATCGTCTGCAGGCCGAAGCGAACGAACTTCTCGACATCGACTGCTTCGCCCGCGCCTTCCTCGCCGTTGTTGTCGGCACGGGATCTGGCAATCACCGACATGTAACGCTCAAAATCCTGGCCGCCTTCGCCGGCACCGAGGTAGACGCCGAATCGTGGTGGTTGGAAATCACCGTCGGCCAATCCGCTGTCGGCCATCGCCTGGCTGGCTGCCCCAATCGCATAAAGGATATTGGGGCTGGAATGAACGAACCGTTCGGGATCGTCCACGTAGTCTGCGATAGAGAAGTCCTTGACCTCGGCGGCAAACCGGGTCGGAAAGTCTTCGGCGGGAAAATGCGTGATCGGTCCGACACCGTTGGCACAACGCCGCAGCGAGTCCCACATCTGTTCGACATTATTGCCGAGTGGTGTCACACACCCGATGCCTGTCACCACGACACGATGTCTCATTCGAGGTGACCTCGGGCAGGAGAAAGTGGGGAACCGGGTTGGGAAACGTCAGCGGTCCCCAAGGCACGGCACGAGTGTAACAGGCGGGGGCCGCCGAAATGAAGGGTGGACCCGTGAGAACTTGGGGGAGAGGCGGTGTCGGGGTTAGGATTCGTCGGTTTCGGAGCTGGTCTCGTCGGTGAGTTCACCGGCAGGATCTTTACCGGAACCGGCTCGACCGACCTCCATGACTCCCATCAGTTTCATCGAGAACACAAAGTTCTTTTGGTCGATACTTCCCAGTTCCGGGTCGTTTTCATCGAGGTGAACAAAGACAATCTCGGCTTCCGCGACCAGTTTTGAGCCGACGGTGGCACTGACCGAGACGGTTCCACCCTCGGGACGCTCGTCCAGCAACGTCGCGTCATAGACCAGTGTGTCGCCGGGAACAGCCCAACTGTGGTAGGTGACCTTGGGCACCTTGGCCAGGATCACGATATGCTGGAAGTCGTGAAGGTCACCGAGCAGGATTCCCCCGGTCTGGGCCATGCCTTCCAGCATCAGGCTGGCGGGCATCACGGGGAACCCGGGGAAGTGATCGTGCAGGTGATCCTCGGCCAGCGTCACGTTCTTGATGGCGCGGGCTGAGGTCCCCTTGACGAGTTCTTCGAAACGGTCGATCCAGATCCATCGCATGGCAGGTGTGGCCCGAGACTATGCGCCGGAGGCTTGCTTGGCGGCGACGAACTTGACGAGCATGTCGACGGTGAACAGGTCCTGGATGTTCTCGACCTGTGGATCGGCAGCAAAGGCATCAATGTTCGCGTAGGGCAACCGTTCACGGAGCTTGGCCAGTCCGTTCTCGGTGACGACCCCATCAGCGGCCAGTCCCTCTCCCTCGGCCGCGAGGTTCTCGGGAAACAGTTCGCCTCGCTTGATCTTGATATCGAATTCCTTTTCGAGGTTGAAGACGATGTCGAGGAAATCAATTGACTCGGCTCCGAGGTCCCCGACGAGAGTCGCCGAGGATGAGACCTCGTCTTCGTCAGCCCCCAGGGCGTCTGCAAGGATCTCTTGGATCTTAGTGAGGATTTCTTCGTTGGTTGCCATTCCGACCTCTCCCAGCCTCGGTCTTGTTGTCGTTTCGTAACGTTCAGATTCAATGAGCGGTTGTGTGATCTGCGATTCTCGAGGCCCGCTGTTTCCTCGAGCGTTTTGTCGAGAGGACTATTTCAGAGTCCTCCGAGTGTAAGTCCTCCGTCGACGACCAGCACGTGTCCGGTGACGTATGACGCTTCGTCACTGGCCAGAAAGACTGCCGCGTGTGCGATGTCTTCGGGACGTCCCAGGCGTCGGCATGACACCTTCTTGACGATTTCGGCTTCCGCCATATTGCGGATCGCTTCAGTCATGTCTGTTTCGATGAAACCCGGGGCGATGGCGTTGACCGTGATCCCCCGGCGCCCGAGTTCGGTCGCCAGGCACCTGGTCATTCCTTCGATTCCTCCCTTGCTGGCCGCGTAGTTGGCCTGGCCGGGGTTGCCGAAGTGTGAGGCCACGCTAGAGATATTGATGATGCGTCCGTGACGTTGTGACATCATTGGCCGCGTCACCGCGTGGGTGAAGCGATAAACGCTTCCGAGGTTGGTGTCGATGACGTCCTGCCACTGGTCGTGGTCCATCGTCGCCAGCAAACCATCACGGATGATCCCCGCGTTGTTGACCAGGATGTCAATTCGTTCCCACGCCTCAAGGACACTCTCGACCACGGTACTTGCCGAATCCGGGTCCGCAACGTCTGCCTGGATCGCCATCACTTCCCGCTGATCCAACTCGAGATCCTTGACCAGTTGGTCGGCCGCTTCCGTGTTGGAGCGGTAGACAAAGGCCACCTTGGCACCTTCGCGCGCCAGTTCCCAGACGATCCCTCGGCCGATACCTCGGCTGCCGCCAGTCACCAGGGCCGTCTTTCCCGCCAACTTCATGAATCGCGCCTTGTGTTGTTCGTCGTGGATGGCTCTGGACCGATCGGAGATCGGTCCGGGTGAAGAAAATCGCTGAGTCTATTGTGAAGCTTTCGCAACGTTCTCGGGGGCCGCTGCCTGAGTGCTGGGTTGCCAGAGTTGTCCAAAGAGACTTCGCATGTGGTCTATGGTTCTCTGGTCGGCATCAGCCAGAGAGGGATCCTGATCAGAGAGGTTGAATTGTCCGAGAGTGATACGAGCCGAGACTGCCGAAACGTCGTCGACGGTACCGCGGGCCTTGAAGATCCAGTCCTGATCCTCTTTTTTGTGGACGGTGGCCGTCACACACAGTGTACGTCCTGGAGTGACAAAGTTGTTGAACTTCAGCGCCTTGGCCTGTTTGAGCAGAATCGTGCTGTAATGGAAGTCCTCGGCATCTCGCATCAACCATGCGCCGCTTTGGACCAGGGCCTCGAGCATCAACACACCCGGCAGAACGGGAAAACCGGGAAAATGATCGGCCAAGTATTCCTCGGCCAGAGACAGGTTCTTGACCGTCGAGATCGATTCGCCCCGTTCGAGCGAGACAATCCTGTCCACCAACGCGAAACGCATGACGCCTCCGAGTGAACCGCGTCGCGGTTCGCGATGTCCCAGCCTGTTCCCAACGTCGGCGTGGTCGTGATAAACGTTAATAGTAGTGGTCGAACCGCAGTGACTCAAGCGGCATCTGGCCGCCTGTGTGCGGCTGGTTACCGAGTCGATTTGTCTCCTCTCAGCGATGAGTCCGCAGCGGGAGCTGGAACGAAACGGTCGATTCCCAGGCCGTCGGTTCCATCGAACAAACCTGTCCTGTTTTTGGTTTGACGTTGTTGGTCGGAAGAACTCCCGGTCGACCCGGCTGTTCGCGTGGATTTGACCTGTTGCTCGGGCGAACTCTCGGGAATCACCCGTGCGGCGGTGGTACGTTGTCGCGAGATCGACCGCGCCGCCGCTCGGATCTCGTCACCACTGAGTCGTCTCAGTCTGGCCAATTCTGTCAACGGTTCCAGCATGGCCGTCACCCGTGCCACGGTGCTCTGCAACAGGACGACCTCCATCAAGTCTCGCCGCATTCCCCGCATCGATTCGACGTGGTTGCGGATATCGTGCTGAAGATCGGTAAGCACTTCGAGAGCTTCCACGGCGTCGGCGATGTCATCCGAACGGGTTCGGAGTGACTCTTCGAGGGTGAGAAGTTGTCCGAGGTTCTTGCGAGCGACCGCGACATCGGCCGAGTGGGTGTTGAGGGTGTCCTGGATCACGACGAGTCGGTCGAGCGCCACGTGGGCCTCGTCGGCGTCGGTGGCTCCTGCCAGGATGGCGTTTCGCAAGCTCACCAATTTGTCGACGGAATCATGAGCGAGGTCGAGGTCGGTGGCAACCTGCTGGAGCCGGGTGATCTCTGCCACGGCCCGGTTGGTTTTGCTGGCTCCGGCGGATGCGAGGTCCCGCAGTTGGACCAGCCGGTTCAACTCGGTTGTCGCTCGCTGAGTCGCGGCACCGTTCTCAATGAGGCGGCTCTGCAATGCAGCCAACTGCCCCACGACGTCTCGGGCGGTATCGGCACCGATGGCCTGCTCCTGGACCTGCTCGCGAAACCCATCGATGGTCTCGATGGCCTCACGTGCTGCGTCCATCTGGTCGGATTGATCTCGCAGGCTCGTCAACAGGTTGTTGGTTTCCCAGGCCCCGTTGCCGGCTCCCACGAGTTCGACCATGTCCCGTTCGACCTGGACCAGATCCCGTTGCATGCTCTCGAGTCGATGAGTCAACGGTTGGGTCACCAGCATCTGGATCCCCACCAGTCCCACAAGAACCGCCGCAGCGGCAATCCACCAGGTTCGTCGAGTGTGTGAACCGCCGTTGGTGGCGTCGTCGGTGGACAGGGGGTCGATCGTGGTGTTGCTGACGTCGTGGTGGGCGAATTGACCTTGCACTGCTGTCCTTTCGTGGTTGGTGCCGATGTGTGGGGCGGACGTGACAAGTGTCGACGTGACCAACGCCATACAGGAAGCACGACCCGATTCATCCGCATATCCGGTTTTCGGAATACGGTTGCGTGTTATGAACGACTACGAGTTGGGCTGCGTGTTGGCCGTCGGTCATAAGGATGTATCGCCAGATTGACGGATCGGAATTGTGGAAGATCGCTTCCCGGACGCGAGGTCGAGAGAATCCGACGGAGTGGGTCGGACCAGACGGCTTGGTGTGCGAAACCGGTACGAGTTGAATGACCGGACACAAAGCGGAATGATGGGGTCAATCGTGCAATTGGACAGGGGAGAGGATGTGGTCCTGGAGAACGAGATCGCAGTGCGGGCAGCTCGAGCGGAAGATCTCGAGACGCTGGTCGACTTCAATTTGAAAATGGCCGACGAGACCGAGGGGAAACAACTGGACCCGGGAACACTTCGTGCCGGGATTGTGGCGGTGTTGCCCGACGGACCTGCCGTGGCCGTTCCCACCGGTCGTTACCTGGTGGCGGTGATCAACCGGCAGGTGGTCGGCGCGTTGATGCACACCTGGGAGTGGAGTGACTGGCGGAACGGGGTGGTCTGGTGGTTGCAGAGTGTCTATGTGGAACCGGGGTTCCGTCGCCGTGGTGTGTTCCGTTCCCTGTACGGGGTGCTCCGAGATGAGGCCCTGGCGGACGCCACGGTGGTCGGGTTGCGGCTGTACGTTGAGCACGAGAACGAGGTTGCCCAGGCGACCTACCGTGGTCTGGGAATGGCCCAGAGTGGCTATGTGGTGATGGAGGAGATGTTGTCGGATGCAGACCGGACGGGCGGTTCTATGGGGTCGGATACTGGCGAATTCCACCCTGTTTGACGAGGATCGTTAAAAGCCGGATGAGTTGAGTACAAGCCAGACAGACAGGAGCCAGGTGCGATGAGTGATGTGAGAGATGAGCAGGTGTTGTTGGGCAAGCATTCGCGTCGAGAATTTCGTCAACGGATGGAGGCGGGCGAGTTGCAGGCTTGCATCATTCCGGTGGCCGCGACCGAGCAACATCTCGAGCACCTGGCGATGGAGCATGACTGGCGAAGTTGCATGCACGTGTCAGTCGAGGTGGCCAAGCGATTGCATCCTGGAGTGCTGGTTGCTCCGTCGATGAATATCGGGATCAGCGAGCACCACATGCGTCATCCCGGGACGCTCTCGGCCATGCCCGGAAGTTGGCTGTCGGTACTGTTCGACACGATCCGAAGTATGCACCAAGCGGGTTTCGAGCACATCCTGGTGCTCAACGGTCACGGTGGCAACGTGGCGCCTTGTGAGGGCATCTGGGGGCAGTTCTTGCAGCGGCTGGAGACCAACTTGCAGTTTCACAGCTACTGGGATTTCCTGGACGAAGAAGCGGTTACTCCGCACCTGGAGACCGGTCGGTTTCCGGGACATGCCCAGGAATTCGAAACCGCGTTTGCCCTGGCGGTCTTTCCCGAGAACGTCCGGCAAGACGCGATGGAAGACCAGGAGGACACCGAACCGTTGTCGGCCACGGCCGAGAACGGCGCGGCAATCGTCGAGACGATTGTGGCCCGTGTGGCCGCTCATGTGCAGGCGATGATCGACGGTGAGAACACCGCCGAAGTGCCGGCCTTCCACTAGGGGTGGCTCGCGAGTGGGACGCGGGACTGTTGCCCGCCACGGTGATTGTCGCGCGGACCCGCTTATCGTCCGAATCGGCCCCGTGCCTGCCAGACACGGTGTGCGGTCGTTGGTTTCAGCGCCGGCGAGGCGGCGTGTTTTGAGGTGACCTGTTCCGCCTCAAGCGGAGGAGGAACAGGTCTGCCGGTGGCCTTGTTTCCACCCAGGTTCGCTGCCGGTGCACCCGTCACCGTGGGGGTCATCCGCTGGTACGGCACCACGCGATAACCCATTATCGGGCGGTATGTGGTCCGCGGCACCTGTTGCAGAGTCGGTCGCGAGACCCACACCATGCGGTAGGATCCCTGGTCGACCCACTGACGCTGCCAGGTCGTGACGGGAACCTGGTTGACCACCATCTCCCGCTGGTAAATCACTGGAGGAGTCGTCTGGTGGACCCGTGTCGGTTGATAAACAACACCGGGAGTCGGTCTTGTGGCATAACGGGGTAGTGGCAGCGTTGCGGCCACCGGGGGTGCGGGTGGGGCCGATCTGAGTGTCGGGACGCTGGGAGGGTAAGGCGTGACCGATGGGGGTGTTGTCGGTCGCGGCGTGTAGGGGAGCGTCGGTCGAGTCGTGGTGTAGTTTTGCGGTGTGGGCTGGTAGGCAGTCTGTGGTGTAGCTGGCTTCTTCTGAGTCGGTCCCGGGTGGCTACAACGAGGACGACATCGACAATTGCTGCTGTGGTGTGTCTCGATGATCTCGACGTCGTCGTCGTCGTTACGAAGATTCTTGAGAAAGTCGAAGATGCCGGCCGGCGCTGTATCGGGAACGGCGATGACTGCCAGCCCCAGCAAAAGCCTCGGGAGCAGTCTCCGGGCCGATGACTTCACGAAGCCGTAGTTCAGGTTGTCTGGGACCATCGACATGTCAGCCACTCCGTTAACGGACCGAGGCTCTCGGTGAATCGCCGAATTCCTCCATTACCTCATCGGCATAACCGGCAAACTCGCCTTAACCGGTTTTTTCCGATTTGACATGTTCCGGAAATTGAGAGGTCAGGGGCCGATGGTGAATTTGCGGTAGAACGTCCGGGCGGGCTGTTTTTTTGAGTCGGACTTCTTGGAAATGTCGACTTCGAAGGGGCGTTCGAGGCTATTGCCGGCGAGGTCTTCGAGTACGCTGCCGATGGCCAGCCGGTACTGCCCGGCTTTCCAGGCGGACCGGGGGGTGAATTGCCAGGCCGATTGGTGGTCCAGGGTCGCAAACGATCCGTCCACCGGTTCGCCCGTTGCGGTTTCTATGGTGACGTCGCTGTGCAGTAGTGCCCAGTCATGTGGTGAACCAAGTCGACAAACCAGCGGGGTCCTGGAATCGGCATCCGGCGCCACGATGTCCCAGTCAGCCAGGTTGGGTTGGCTGTAATCGGGTGATCCGGCTGTGAATTCGCGAGTCACGTCATTGCCCAGTGGTGTCCCACGAGCCGAGAGCCAATCTCCCGAGACACCGAGGCGGTAGCGACGGCCCTTGACGAGAATGGGGCCGATGTCCGTGTTGAGATTGACTCCCTGCTTGACCCGGCCCGGATGGAACCACAGCGTCAGTGTCTTGTTGTCCGGTGACCACAACGCGGTGTGTCGAAACGGCCGGGGTACCGGGCGGTTGTTGTCGATGTCGACCAGGTGGAAGTGATTCCAGATCTCGCCGGGTTGCATCGGTTCTGAGAACACGAAATAGAACTTCAGGTGATTGGCCGGGAGCACGGGGCTGGTCGGATAGATGTTGATGATGGTGGGAGCTGGTGCTGTTGGCCGACTGGGGACACGATGACGGTGTTCGATCGGCTTTGCGTGGATGCCTTTGATCCCTGCGGGATCAAACCGCACCAGGAGATCGCTGCCGGTCAGCAGGGGGAAGGATGGAGAGAACCGCAGTTCTCGGTTGGAGACACGGGTCACCGATCCCAGCACCGGCGTCTCGGCACGGACCTCGATCAGTCCCTGGGCCGTCTCCTCGTCAATGCCGGCGAAGGCATCAGCGGTCGATGTCACGACCACCGTGATCCGGGTCGGGTCGTCGTCGGCCGCTTCGACCGCGAGTTCGAAGCGGTCACCGGGGGCCGGGGCTACCGGGAGTCGGGCTGTCGCCGATCCGGCAGCCGGCGGGTCCGGTTGGCATCCGGTGAGCAACGCGAGCGAGATGACCGCCGCGAGCAGCAGGCTCGTGGCGGTCATGTGCTTGGGAATTCCAGGGGTCGTCATCGGAGTTCGCTAGGGCAGCACGGCCGGCTCGAGATCGAGCTGGCCCTTGTTGTCTCGCAGCACGACAACCTTGTCATTGTCGTACTGATCGATGTGCTTGACACCGAAGAGAATGTCGATGACTTCCATGCCCTCGGGACCTTTCTGCTTGGAAAACCGTCGTGTGGACTTCACGTCGGTGTCCTTGGCTCCGAGGTACTTGACCACTCGCCGGGCGGCCTGTTCGTTGGTCTCGGTGGCACCCAGGTACTTCATGTCGATACGGCAACCCCAGTACTGGCTGGGTCCGAATCGGCGGTTGGGGTTCCTGTGGTGGAACCGATCGGTGTTGGTCACCAGCCAGTTCTTGCCACTCTTCTTATAGACAAACATGTCGACGGGTCGGTTGCCGCTGCCCAGTTCGACGACACTGGTTCCCTTGACCTTGGCACCATTCTTGAGCCCGTCAACCGGGAACTTGGCGATCGGCGTGCAGGCGAAGGAGCCAACGATGAAGGTTTTTCCTTTTTCCTGGACCGGGATGAACGACTGAATCGGAGCCCGGGTTTCCCAGCGACCATGGGCCACGTGGAAGGTCTCGGTGCTGTAGACGGCGGCCGAGTTGCCGTGTTCCAGCGGCAGGGGGATCGAGTAGATCTTGCTGGCGAATTCTCGACCGCTCTGTCCGGCGGCCAGCACACGACTGCCCGCCAACTTGACGCCCGTGACGTTGCTGACCTTGGCTTTGCCATTGCCCGGCAACGTGATTCGCACGTGCCGTGCCTTGGCCAGGTTGACCGATCCCACCTTGCCGGTGGCGTCGATTGTCAGCAGGGCATTGATGCCGTCCTGTTTGCGGATCACCGAGAGATAGATACGGCCACTGAGTTGGTTGACGGCCATGTCGACGATTTGCACGCCCGCGGCGTTGGTGCCCAGGGCACCGCCCACCAGCTTGTCGACGCCGTCGACTCGCTTTTTGAGTGCCTTGGCCGGTCCGGTGTCACCGGTGTCGATGGCAACCACCGATCCGTTGCCGGTGTCCGCGATCAGCAGGATTCCCTGTTTGGCGAAACTCATGCGGCCAATCCGCTGGAATTTCAGTCCCTTGGTCTGGACGTTCTTGAGGTAATGATCGGCACCCGGTTTCTTGGGGGCGGCCGCTGAGGTGTTCAGCGCCATCATGCCGGCGGACAACACCAGCCCGGTGACCGACATCATTGCGATCTTGTGTCTCATCAGTTGTCTCCCAGTTTGAAGGGACGAGGTTGCTCTCAGGGGTTGCCCGTCAGCATACCGGGACCGGTTGTGCTCGTCCACGAACGAGAGGATTCCTCGGGTCAAACCCGTGGGGCCCGTTCACGAGGGGCGACCAATTCGATTGTGCGTTCGATGAACCCGTCGGGAAGACCGACCGGTGAGGCGATCACGATCGTGGTGTCCGACAGTTGAGCCAGTGCCACATCGATCGCCTGGACTCCCTCGTCGTCGATCTCGGCCAACGGTTCATCCAGCAGCAGCAAACGGGGTTCGATCACCAGGGCGCGGGCCAGTGCGACGCGGCGGCGTTCTCCGGCCGAGAGTCCCTCGGCGTTCCGACTCAGCAGGTGTGTTCCACCGAGCCGCTCGAGCCAATCTGCGGCCCGGCGACGCC
>CAWVUS010000073.1:0-18380 GCA_963933195.1 uncultured Planctomycetaceae bacterium | reverse complement strand
TCGCACCTGGCCTTTGCCGGGTATCTCGGAAAACAATACGACCCCTTCATCGCCAATTACGCCACGCGGCTTCCGGTTTACACCAAGGTCGGTGTCGACACCGGCCGTGTGAGTGGCGCCGATCTACTGAAAATCCCAACCGGCCTCAACGCGGACCGTTTGACCACGCGGCAATCCTTGGCCCAACAATTCGATCGCCTCCGAAAAGATCTCGACCAGTCTGGCTCGATGGATGCCCTGGATTCCTACCAGCAGAAAGCCGTCGACATGGTGCTCGGACAACGGGCCCAGCGAGCGCTGGATCTCCGTAAAGAACCGGCCGAGGTCCGCGACCGGTACGGGAAGCATCTCTGGTGCCAGCAGGCCTTGCTGGCACGTCGATTGGTGCAGGCCGGCGTGAGTTTTATCACGCTTGATCTCAGTTACCACACTGCATCGGGCACCTGGGACACGCACGGAGACAACATCCCGCCCTATGGAGGGATTTCCAAAGGGCTGAGACCACTGTTGCCACTGTATGACCACCTGGTCACGACCCTGGTCTCCGATCTCGATGACCACGGCCTTCTCGACGACTGCCTGGTCATCTCGATGGGCGAATTCGGACGAACCCCCAACATGGGCACCCAGGGCAGCACCGACGGACGCAACCACTACACCGCAATCAGTGGGCTCGCGATGGCAGGAGGTGGCTTGCGGCACGGACAGGTCATCGGAGCCAGCGAAAGAGATGGCGGTCACATCAAGGAACGCCCCGTCACCCCCGGCGATCTCGCCGCCACGATTTATCGACACATGGATGTGCCACTGGACGCCACCTACCTCGATCCCCGTGGCCGCCCCCGCTACGTGGTCGAAGAAGGCCAACCCATCGCCGAACTGTTCTAAGCAGTCGCCGGGCAATTGATCTCGAAACGCTAAAATGAAAGCGCTAGCAGTCACTGGCCTCCTGCTGTCTCTCGCGATCGACCCCGTCAACGCCGCAGGCAATGACGATCGCAACTTCTTTGAGACACGTGTCCGCCCATTGCTGATCAAGCATTGCCTGGCTTGCCATGGATCAAAGAAACAGGAATCGGGCCTGCGGCTGGACACACGGGCGGGCTGGGCCCGCGGTGGTGAACTGGGACCGGCGCTTGTTCCCGGAAAGCCGTCGGACAGCCGACTGATCCAGGCGGTCACCTATTCAGACCCCTCGCTGAAAATGCCTCCGCGCGGAAAGCTGTCGCCGACCGAGATTGCCGACCTGACGCGGTGGATACAGCGAGGAGCGTTCGATCCGCGAAAATTGACACCGGACACGGCGACTGCGAAACGAATGACCCTCAAACAGGCGCGGAGTTTCTGGGCTTTTCGCCCACTCACCGCGCCTCGCGTCCCCAAAACACCAGACACCACCTCGATCCAAACACCAGTTGATGCCTTCGTGTGGGAGCGACTGCACCACCACGGGCTGTCAGCGGTCGCCCCGGCCGACAAACGCACCCTCATTCGCCGTGCCACTTTCGATCTCACCGGACTCCCACCCACGCCATCCGAAATCAAGACGTTCCTGGACGACAACTCACCGCAAGCCCTGCGGAGAGTTGTCGACCGCTTGCTCGATTCGCCAGCGTACGGTGAACGATGGGGCCGACACTGGCTGGATGTGGCTCGCTACGCCGATACGGCCGGAGACGGGTCCGACTATCCCGTCCGCGAGGCGTACAAGTACCGCGACTGGGTGATCGATGCATTCAACCGCGACATGCCATTCGATCAGTTTCTACGCGAGCAGATTGCCGGCGACATTCTTGCCAAGCAACAGGCGGACAACGCGGCGGAACGATACGCCAGCCAGGTCACGGCAACCGGATTTCTCGCCATCGGAAAACGTTACGGGTACAAGGCATCACCCGATTATCAGTATCTCGACTTCGCCGACGTGATTGATTCGGTCGGACGCTCCCTGCTGGGGCTCTCGTTGGGATGTGCACGATGTCATGACCACAAGTACGATCCCATTTCCGCCGCCGACTACTACGCCCTGTATGGAATTTTGCAGAGCACAACGTGGGCGTTTCCGGGCGGCGAAGAGCAGAAACGGCCTGCCCATTTCCCACCGCTCGTTCCACCCACGCTGACCGCAAAACTGGAAAAGCTGAAGGCCGAAGAACTCGGCCGCCTCGATACGCAACTGTCGGTACTCAAACGCCGACAGATGGAAATTGCTCCAAACTGGCGAGCTGGCGGTTTCGACCTGGGATTTGAAGCCCAGAAGCCCAACAAACGGCCCGCCAGTCCGTGGGTCTGTTCCGGTCCAATCGAAATCACCTCCGAGGCACAGAGTCCATTCCAGCATGTCCATCCGAAAGGCGCACTCGGCGTGCGGATCGGCAGCGGGAAACCGACTGACGGACTCCGCTACGTCTTCAAAGATGGCCTACGAGCCACGCCGGGCCGGCACATGCACTTCACGGTGGATTTCCGATCCCTGGAATCGCCGGGCAAATCCGGCGCCTTTCGTTTTTATCTCGGGCGAGGCGTCGTCCAGTCGCTGGCCATTCAGTGCAGCGCCACGGCAACCGAGTTTGCAATTCGAAATGGAAACAAGTGGGAAACGGTTCGCCAAATCACTCCCGGCACGTGGTACACCCTGAGAATTTCGATCGATCCGGCCAAGAAGACGTTCTCCGGTGTCGTCGGCGCTTCGGATGACCTGACCACGTTTGCCAACAAGGCCGTCGGCCCCGGCTGGGACGGCATTGCCGACTGCTTCATTTGCGATGCGACCGGGCATGTCGCCGGCCCCGCCTGTTCGCGTGACCTGGACAACATCGGCCTCCAGGACGAGGCATTTGCTCCCCCCGACGGCCAGCCCGTCAAACCCAGGCTCGCGACTCCCAGGGACAAGACACTTGCCGCTGCGGCCACGAAGGAGATTGAGGCACTCGAGCAGAAACGGCAAACCCGTGCGGAAAGACCGGCCTACGAAGTCGCGTACGGAGTCAGTGAGGGAACTCCCGTCAACGCCCACATACAGCAGCGAGGCGAGCCAGGCCGACCTGGTCGAGAAATTCCCCGACGTTTTCTCGAAGTCCTCGGCGGCGACCGGTTGTCAAAACCAGCCGCTGGCAGCGGCCGACTCGAATTGGCCCATTGGATCACGCGACGGAAGAATCCGCTGACAGCCCGCGTGTTCGTCAATCGTGTCTGGCTGTGGCACTTCGGAACCGGGTTGGTCTCAACGCCCAGCGATTTCGGCTCACGGGGACAGCCTCCCACACACCCGCAGCTTCTCGACTGGCTCGCGGTGCAATTCATCGATTCAGGTTGGTCGGTCAAGGCGTTGCATCGCCTGATCATGAACTCACGCACCTACCAACTTGCCAGCGACGACAACGACCGGAACCTGCAAGTCGATCCCGAAAACCGCTGGCACTGGCGGTTTGCGAGGCGACCGCTTGACGCCGAATCGATTCGGGATGCCATGCTTGCTCTGAGCGGCCAACTCAACCGAAACATTCCCCAGGCGCATCCGTTTCCACCAGTCAACACGTGGGGCTTCTCCATCCATCACCCGTTTCACGCCGTATACAACTCGAATCACCGCAGCGTTTACCTGATGGTGCAACGCAACCGTCGACACCCTTACCTCGCCTTGTTCGACGCTGCCGATCCGAACCAGAGTGTGGCGTCGCGACAACCCACCACGACCCCCACACAGGCTCTCTACCTGATGAATTCGCCATTCGTTCACGCGCGGGCACGCGGTTTTGCAGGACGCCTTCTGGCGGTACCCCGTGACACTCGGACCCGCGTACGTGTTGCCTTCGAGATGGCCCACGGCCGACCTCCCGGAGACCGCGAAGCCGAAACTGCCATCGCTTTCGTGGCTGGTTATCAGAAGAAATTGGCCAACGAACAGCCTAAGACCAACCACGAGCTCAACGCGTGGTCGGCACTGGCCAGGGTACTGTTGACGAGTAATGCGTTTCTGTATGTCGATTGAGTCGATTGATGCATCATCTTTCCACAACGCGTCGCGAATTCCTTCACCGGGCATCCGGTGGATTTGGCGCCGTCGCGCTGTCCGGCCTGTGGAACAACCTACAGGCCCAGACACACAACCCGCTGAGCGCCCGCCAGGGGCATCACGCTCCAAAAGCCGATCGCGTGATCTTCCTTTATTCCACGGGTGGTGTATCCCACATCGACACGTTCAACCACCGGCCACAGTTGACGGTTGATCACGGCAAATCGATCACCGCCTCCCGCTGGCTCAACAAGTCAGGCGAATACAAGCGTTACCTGATCAAACCCCGCTGGTCATTCAATCGGCACGGCGAAAGCGGAACATGGGTCAGTGACTTGTTTCCCCACCTGGGATCGATGATCGACGACGTGTGTGTGCTCAACGCAATGCACTGTGAAAGCGACGGACATGACAAAGCCACGCTGGCGGCCCACACCGGCTCGGCACAGTTCGCCCGTCCCAGTGCCGGTTCGTGGGTGAGCTATGGACTGGGAACCGAAAACCAGAACTTGCCCTCTTTCATGGTGCTCGCCCCTGCAGCCCCCTACGCCGGAGCCCAGACCTGGGGCAGCGATTTCCTTCCGGGCTGCCACCAGGGGACACAGGTCATTCCGGGGAAGAACCCGCTGCCCAACATCCGCCCACGTGTTAAGCGGCCTGCCCTGCAAAAGATGGAATTGGATCTCCTGGCCCTCTTGAACCGGGCTCACCAGAAAACACGCGAGGCCGACCAGGCCCTCGACGCAAGAATCCGCTCCTTCGAGACAGCCTTCGGTATGCAACGAGAAGCTCCCGAAGCGTTTGACCTGTCCGGTGAAACCAAGGCCACACTGGACCTTTACGGCCTGGAGCGAGGCGCGACGACAGGGTTTGGCTGGCAATGCCTGGTGGCCCGGCGACTGGCCGAACGCGGGGTGCGATTTCTGGAACTGATCGATGTGGGATCAAACAGCAACTGGGACTCGCACGGAAACATGGCTGACCATGCCAAGCTGGCCAGGGCAATCGACCAGCCGATCGCCGGGCTGCTGACCGACCTGAAGCAGAGAGGCATGCTGGACCGCACCCTCGTCGTTTGGACAACCGAGTTCGGCCGCACTCCATTCAACAAGTCCGCCAACCACCCGGGACGCGAACACCACAACTTCTGTTTTTCATCGTGGATGGCTGGCGGTGGGATCAAGGGAGGCATCGTGCACGGTGCATCCGACGAACACGGCATCCTGACCGCAGGCGATGCCGTACACACGCACGACCTGAACGCCACGATGCTTCACATGCTGGGCATCGACCACGAACGACTGACCTACCGACACGCCGGACGCGACTTTCGCCTGACCGATGTTCACGGACAGGTGATCCAGGACGTCATCGCCTAGTTGCGACCTTCGACGAAGTCCTTGCTCAGAATCACCTGGCGAATCACGGACTTCATTTTGAAATGATCCTGCTGGGTCTTCTCAACAATCGCGTCCACGGTGATGGTGTCCGTGGCGGAGAGTTCCCGTGCCAGGGCAAATCTCAGCATGTGGCTGACAAAGGCCTTGGCAAATCGTCGTTCTTCCTGCACCAGGGCACTTTTGAACCGCACGATTCCGTCGAAATCGTGTTTCCGCAAAAGCGCCCCACTCGCGTCCACCTTCAGTCCGTTCTCGTACTTGTCTCGCCAGCGGCCGGTGATGTCGAAGTTTTCCAGGGCAAAACCCAGTGGATCAAGTCGCGAGTGACACCCGGCACAACTGGGATTCTTGCGGTGAGCGGCAAACCGTTGCCGCGGAGTCAGGTTCTTGCCATCGTCCTCCTCCTTGAGCGGAGGCACGTCGTTTGGTGGGGGAGGTGGAGGATCGTTGAAAATGACCTCGATGATCCAGGCCCCGCGAGAGATGGGATGTGTCCGTCGAGGTCCCGAAGTCATACTCAGAACGGCAGCATTGGTGATCACTCCGCCATAACGAGGATCGTCGGCTGGCACACGGTCAAACACCTGTGAACGCAACTGGCGACGGATCCCGTCTTCGTACCGCCTGTTGGTTGCCTGCTGGACCTTTTTCGGATCACGCCGTGGTGGAACTTTCTTGAGTTCGGCCTGGTGTCGCGTCAGGCTCCTGGTCAACTCGTTTCGCCTGGCCTTCTGATCGGCAGTCAACGCCGCATCCACGTCCTTCTGTGCGATGTAGAGACCGTTTCCCGCAGCCGAGGCGGCAACTTCCGAAGCGGTCAAATCTCGATCGTAAAGCCGAGCCTTGTCGATCCGGACTGCCAGGTACCTGTTCCCACCCGGCGGCAGGTGACGCAGGCCAAAAATCACCGACGAACGGTCCCTGGGAAACGTCGCCGCCCCCTTACGGAAAGGCTTGCCGTACGGCTTGCCGTCACGATAAAGCGTCGTCGTGCCATCCTTCGTGTAGACCATTGCCAGGTGCAGCATCTCGCCCGCTTTTGTCTCAGGTGTCGATCCGGCAAAGTCGTCGGTCCGACTGAATCCGTTGCTACCCGAGATCCAGTGCCGCGGCTTGCGTTCACCCAGCACAATCGTGTCGAAGAAGTCTCCGGGTCCCTGGATACCCATCACTCCACCGCCCCTCTGATTCAGGTCCGAGACCTGGCACCAGACCTCCAGGCTCTTGGCCTTCAGATCAATGGACAACGGCTTACTGATCAGGAACGACCGGTTCAACACGACCATGCCATCGTGAAATTCGACTTTGCCACGTGCCTCCAGCTCCAGCGACCGGACAGACTCCTTGAGATCACCGTTGAACTCCCAGGCGGCATACGGCTTCAGATCCACTGGCTTGGCAGCCTCGGGGTCCTTTTTGCGAGCTGCCAGCAACTTGCTTCTCACCGACTGCAGCAACTTGTCCCGTTCGGTCTCTGTCTGCTTGATCGCCCCCTGCAATTTCCGACGGCGGATGTCATTCACCCGGCCTTCTTCCACGATACGACGAACATCGACCCGCGGCGGTGTCAGGTCCGATGTGTACCACGTCTTCAGGAACTCGCTCTGAAAACCAAAGGTCGGTGAGATGAGCTCGATCAGGCGTCGGTCTTCAACAAAAACCGCGTCGAACAGCAACAGGGGTTCGAGCACCATCTGCAAGCTTGCCGGATATTTTCTGTCGAGTTGAAAATACCTGCTCTTTTTCGGATCCGGCGTAACGGCCAGCAAGTTCTCCAATTGCATCCACTGGGAAGGAAAAGCATCGAGAAATCGTGAAATCTTCCGATCGGCCAGCATCCGATCGATGGTCCGGTTCAATGTCACCGGTTGTGCCAGTTCACCTCGCTTGGCCAGGCGAAGCAGTTCATCGTCCGGGCAACTGTTCCAGAGGAAATACGACAGGCGGGACGCCAACTCGAACTGGCGGTCCTGGTCATCCACGGTGGTCGATCGGTAAAGAAACAACGGCGACGAGAGCGCGGCCGACACCGCCTTCTTCATGCAATCGGTGAATGGCACTCCCTGCTTCAGCTTGGCCGTGACGTAAGCAGCATAACGATCTCGCGTCACGTCATCGGCAAGACCACGGAAGGCACGGTGCAGAAAACGATCCAGTCGCTGCCGGATCACCAGTTCCTTGTCGGCATCACCGGATGGTTCGGCAAAGAAGTCGTCCCACATGCCGACATTCTCCCTGGTGAAGTCCGGGCTCTCGACGATGGACACGCTGAGCCTCAGAAAGGCGTCCAACAGCAGCGGGGAGAGTGTGAGTTGATTCGCCTGGTTGTCGAACCCGTGCGATGCCCGCAGATCCTTGGGAAAAGCACGAACATCACGTAGCCCAGCCTTCGGCGCAAGCGAGTGCGACGCCACGGTGACCCGGTCGGGCATCTTGCCTGGCTTCGACACCACGTAGTCTCCAGCCCGGGTCATCAATCTTTCCGGCACGGGAAACACGTCACGCTTCAACCCAAAGAGATCCTTGAGAGTATTGTTGTATTGCAGCCGATTGAGTCGGCGAATCGCGACCGGCTTTCGCTTCCCCTTGGCCCTGGCCGCCGTCCGTAACATTCTTCTCAGAATCGTGAGCAATCTCGCGCGGTCTGGTTTGCTGATCTGCGGCTCACCCTCGGGAGGCATGTCGTTGGAATCGATCACTCCAATGATGTCACTGATCAACTCGGGCTTCCCGAGCAACTGGCGTTCCGAGGCAACCTGTTGGAGATTGACCTTTCCGTTGACCGCCTTGCCACCGTGGCATCTCACGCATTTCTCAGCGAAAAGCGTTTTGAGGTACCCATCGAAGTCGTCAGCCCGGACCGATGCAGACACCGTGGCCAACGTGACCAATGCAATCGGCAGGCAGTGCCCAACGGCGAGTGTCCTGGTGAAAGCCATGCCCCCCTCCTTAGGTCCAGAGATCCGAAATCACGCCGTTGCTATCAGCAAAAGCGTCGATCTCAAGCCCCATCAACTGGGCGAACGTCAGCCAGAGATTGGAATTCAACGTGCCGCTCTTGCACTTGAGCAGGCGGCCCTGTTTGACCTGGCCCTGGGCCCCGCCGGCCACAATCATCGGCAGGTCGTAGTACTGATGTGTCGCTCCGTCACCCAATCCGGCGCCATAGGAGACAATCGAATTGTCGAACATCGTGCTGCCATCGACCTCCTTGATTTCCTTCATCCGTTTGAGCATGTAGGCGTACTGCTCAACGTGGAAAATGTCGATCTTCTGAACCTCTTTGTAGCCATTGCCCTTCTGGTTGTGCGTCATGTTGTGGTGTTGCACAGCCTTGTCAAAGACACCCTCGTAGAGCAGGGTCGCATCCCATCTCTCCGGACCAATCATGAACGTGCAGATATTGGTGATGCCCATCTGGAAAGCCAGCAGCATCAGATCACATTGCAGCTTGATGTAGTCGCCCCGCGGCAAGATCTCGTTTTTCGGAATATCGATATCCGCATCGGCGATCAGTTTTCGTTGCTTGGCAATTCGGATTTCGAGGTTCCGGACCATCTCCATGAACTCTCCGAGCGTCTCGCGGTCGTCGCGGCTGAGCTTCCTGGAAAGTGATTTTGCATCCGCGAGCACCAGGTCGGTCACATCGGCGACATGCTTGCGGAAGCTGTTCCGCAGGAACAGCCTGTCGTACAGCTTCTGAGGATCACGGATCGACGGGGCGATGGCGTTGGGGCTGTACCAGGAGATGTTGTCGAACTCGATGGGTTCCTTGGGAGCCGTGAATCCGTTGCAGCTGATTTCCAACGTCGGGAAGACCGTCGAGCCACCCACCGCATCGCCAATCACCTGGTCCAGGGTCCGGCCATTGGGATGGCGGATGCCCTGCTCGGCTGCCTGCACGGGGGACAAGCTGGTCAGGTAGCAGGAAGCTCCCTGCGCGTGCACGTCCTGCCCATTCTTGTACGTCCGGTCCAACCCCGTGATCAAGGTGATGTCCCGAGCATACTCCTTGAGGGGCTGCATCGTTGACGTCAATTCCAGCGGGTAAATCCCGGGCTTGTTCTGAATTCGCCTCTGCTGTTTCGTCTTGTCGGCATTGAACCCCCCGATGAATCCGGGCAAGTCCGCGTTCTCCTCACCGGGAAAGAAACAACGACGCACGATCCCGTTGGGGATGTACATGATCACGAGTTTCTTGGACGGCCGCTGCGGTTGCCCCTTGGCCTTCGCTGCAAGAGAAGGCAGCCCCGGCAAGAACAGCGTGGCCCCGTTGGCAATGAGGAACTGCCTGCGAGAGAGTTTCATTCAGCCGGGTCCTATGGATGTGTGTACGAAGCAGAAACTGAAACGGAGAAAACCGAACACGCTGACTGCCTGTGAACTCGGAACCCGTCGCACGATTGTACCGACAATTTGTCAATCCGGGATGCCCAGGATCGTGTGCAACTGCCTCCAGGATGGATTGCGGCATACAGCCGACTAGACTGTGTGACCCGAATGGAAGTGTACTGCTGATCCACGCGTTCGGTGGAACAGGTTTCACACGCGGTCCGTACACAGAGGAGTGTTCGATGAGACCAGCTATCTCCGGAACTTTCATCGGAGCCGTTGCGCTGGTGGCATTGATGATGACTTCTGCAAACGCCGAACCACGGCGGCCCAATGTCGTGTTTTTCCTGGTCGATGATCTCGGCTGGCGTGACCTGGGCTGTTACGGCAGCAGCTTCTACCAGACGCCACAAATTGATCGCTTTGCGAAGCAGAGCGTGAGGTTCACACAGGCCTACGCCACCTGCCATGTCTGCTCGCCCACTCGTGCCAGCATCATGACCGGCAAGTACCCGGCCCGGCTGCATCTGACTGACTGGCTGCCCGGCCGCCGAGAATTCAATTTCCAGAAACTTCAAAACGCAAAGATCCACAAACATCTGCCCCACGAAGAGGTCACCATCGCCGAAGCACTCAAGTCGCACGGGTATCGCACGGCCCACATTGGAAAATGGCACCTCGGAGAAGAACCCTTCGGACCACGCCAACAGGGATTCGACATCCAGATCCCACGATGGAACAAGGGCTGGCCGAAGGCCGGTTACCATTCTCCGTTTCAACTCGAGGGTCTCAAGAACCAGCCGGGAGACTACCTGACCGATCGATTGACTGATGAGGCCGAGAAGTTCATCGAGGCGAGCCAGGACCGACCGTTCTTCCTGTACCTTTCACATTTCGCCGTGCACGACCCCATTCAAGGGCGGAAAGATCTGGTCGAGAAATACCGGGCCAAACTGGCGAAACGCTCTCCGTTGCAGGGACCGGATTTCATCCTGGAAGGAAACCCGGATGGCACACGACGACTGTCGCCCAAGGAACTCACCGCTCGTCTGCATGATCCGGCATGGTCCGGATTCCGAGTCCTGCCCGACCGCACGGTCAAGATCAAGCAACACCAGGACAATGTTCAATTCGCAGCCATGGTGGAAGCGGTCGATGAGAGTCTTGGACGAGTGCTCGACAAGTTGAAACAACTCGGGCTCGATGAGAACACGATCGTGATCCTGTTCTCCGACAACGGGGGAATGTCCGCCGGGAACTTTGGGAACCCCAGGCGGGTCGTGGCTCCCGACCGCCTGGACCGGGCCTTTTCAACTTCCAACCTGCCACTGCGAGGCGCCAAGGGATGGCTCTACGAAGGGGGCATTCGTGAACCATTGATCATCCGGTGGCCGCAGCGGGGACAACAGGGAGCGATCTGCGATGTGCCCGTGATCAGCACCGATTTCTTTCCGACGATCCTCGAGATGGTCGGCCTGCCCGCCCAGCCTGAACACCATGCCGATGGAGTCAGCATCGCGGGATTGGTCCGAGGTGCCAAAACTCTTGACCGCCAGGCCATTTTCTGGCACTTCCCTCACTACAGCAACCACGGGATGCAGAGCCCCGGTGGCGCCGTCCGTGCCGGAGACTACAAGCTGCTGGAGTATTTCGAAAACAACACGGTGCAACTGTTCAACCTGAAACACGACCTCGGTGAACAGACCGACCTGTCCCACACCGAACCCGAGAAAGTGGCCCAACTGCGAACGCTGCTGGCCAACTGGCGACGCGAGGTTTCTGCACAGGCGATGGTGCCCAACCCGAATTACGTTTCCGAAAAAACACCATGAACACCGCCAACATCGTCACCGACCAACCGCTCAGACGACAGATCAGTGGTGGCCGTGCGGTGCCGCCCCCAAACGGACAGCAACACGAAAGCAACGTATAAAAGGAAGACGTGTTTCGATCGGAACGAGGACCTTGCGCAAAAACGAGTTCATTCAATGCGACAGAACATCAACCTGCCGGAAGAAATCCAACGCTTCCGAGCAAACGATCCGATCGAGAACGCGGCCACCCCTCCGGCTTCCTGGTACACCTCGAGTTCCTTTCTGGACCTGGAAAAGAACTCCGTCTTCCAGAACCCATGGCTTTTCGTCGGTCGCCAGGACCAGTTGCGAGAACCGGGCGATTATTTCAGCGGAACCTTCATGGGATGGCCCTACGTGGTTGTTCTCGACGACGGGAATGTTCCACGGGCTTTCTACAATGTCTGCTCTCATCACGGAACATGCGTGGCTTCCGGAGAGGGTACCGCCGAACAATTCGTCTGTCCGTATCACGGATGGACATACGATCGACAAGGGACACTCATTCGAGCGCCCCTGGCCGGTGCGCTACAATCCTTGAAACAACGCAATCTGGACCTGAAACCGATCCCGGTCAGCCAGTGGGGTCCGTTCATTGCTTTGCATTTTGGTACGCCTTCAAGTTCGCTGAAAACGGACCTCGCCGGCCTGCTGGACACCTTCGTTGCTGATCCATTCCAGGACATCCAGTTTGTACGCCGCGTCACTTACCAAATCGGCTGCAACTGGAAAGTGTTCGTCGACAACTTCCTGGATGGCGGTTACCACGTCTCTCACGTGCATCCCGGACTGACCGGCCAACTGGATCTCACGTCCTACAACCGCACCCTGGGCGAACGGTGGTCGATGCAATCCTGTGCAGCCAGTTCCGCCAACGACAGCGATCCGACAGGGGACTTTGCCCAGCGGGTCGGCCAACACGCGGACTACGCATGGATCTACCCCAATTTCATGATCAACCGGTACGGCCCCTGGATGGACACGAACACGGTCATCCCCGTGTCCTTTGACAGCTGTCTCGTTATTTTCGATTACTACCATGAAGGCCCCCTCGAGACCGACTTCCTGGAACAATCGCTGGTCGCGTCCGACCGGGTTCAGCAGGAAGATATCGAAATCTGCAACCGGGTCCAGGCGGGACTCAACTCGGGGATTTACGACCAGGGCGTGTACGCCCCCGGCTTCGAAGCACCGATGCTTCACTTTCATCAACTGCTGTACGCTGACTTCCAGGTGCAATAGCACTCTCGCCAACCTCACTCGGTGACTGCGAACGCTGGCCCGGCGACCGTTTCGCTTTTCACCGTTGGGTGGAATGTGGTGGAATGCGTTGCGAAGTTCGCCGTGGCCGATCGGCGGCCAGCACTGTTCCACAAAGAAAGAAAAGTCCGATGTCTCTCCGTTGGTTCTCGATGTGTGCCGGTACGGTTTTGTCCCTGTGTGTTCTGGCCATGGTGGCCACAGCCGAGGCTCCCGCCGACCCTCCTCCCCCGGTGACGACTGCCGATGTCGAGGGAATGATGTCCTCACTTTCGAATTGGGGACGCTGGGGCAAAAACGACGAATTGGGCACACTGAACCTGATCACTCCCAAGAAGCGAAGACAGGCTGCGAAACTGGTCCGTTCGGGAATTTCGATTTCAATGGCCCATGACGCGGTCAAGGTCGAGATGGACGACTCGACCCCCTTCGAACACGAGGTGACCCTGGGAGCCAACACCGGAGACGTGGGAGGAGCCGGCGATCGTTATTCAGTGAAATACCACGGCTTCACACACACTCACATCGATGCCCTGTGTCACATTTTCTACAAGGGCAAGATGTACAACGGGTTCTCGTCGAAACTCATCAAGCCAACCGGCGTGGGCAAACTGTCCATCAACCGGGTCAAGAATGGAATCTTTACTCGAGCCGTGTTGATGGACATGCCAGCTTTATTTGGTGTCAGGTTTCTCCCTGGCAAGCAGGCCATCTATCCGAAGCACCTGGAGGCCTGGGAGAAAAAAGCCGGCATCAAGGTGAAACCAGGCGACGCTTTACTGATCAACACCGGCCGCTGGACGCGTCGCAAGATCGAGGGATCCTGGAAAATCATGCAGGATTCCGCGGGGCTGCACGCATCATGCCTGCCCTGGCTGAAGAAGCGTGACGTGGCCATCATCGGCAGCGACCTGGCCCTGGACGTGATGCCATCGGGAATCGACAAGTTCGAATTGCCGGTGCACTGCGTCGTGATCGTCAGCATGGGAATGTGCATCCTGGACGTGCTCGACTTCCGAGCGATCGCCGCCGAATGCCGCAAGCGGAAACAATGGGAATTCCTGCTGACGGTCTCTCCGCTGGCCGTGGAAGGTGGCACGGGCTCGCCCATCAATCCGATCGGGACCTTCTAGTTCACGGGCCCCTGAAATCAGCGACACGAGGCAAACTTGCAGTTTCAGGACCATCCACGTCGAACGGCCGGGGCCGGGCACTTTGCCGACTGACGTTGACACACTCTGATACAACACTGCTGCCACCAACCGTGTTGATGACGCACGATGACAACGTGACCACCGCACAGGAGACAATCCCAAATGTCAATCTGCTCGCAATCGCACAACCTCGCACACCGGGCCGACGAGAGTCTCGGGCTCCAACACACTCGGACGAACACCCGGCAGACAACGGCACCAACTTCCCCCTTCGCATTGGCCATGGCTTCAATCGCGATCACTGTCGTCTTCGCGATGACATGCCCCACAAGTCACGCAAATGACCAGGCACCTGCCGACACGGTAATCCGAGGCGGTCGTGTCGTGACTGTTGACCGGACTTTTCGAATCGTCGACGCAATGGCAATCCATAAAGGACGGGTTGTGGCCGTCGGGACCAACGCAGAAATCGCCAAGTGGGTCGGCCCATCGACACGGGTGTTCGAATTGCGAGGGCGAATGGTCTTGCCCGGGCTGATCGACTCACACGTCCACGCCGGTGGTGCCAGTCGATATGAAGCCGACCATGAAATCCCCTCCATGGACACGATCGCCGACGTGCTGTCCTACATCCGAGGCCGGACCCAGGTGGTTCCCAAGGGAGAGTGGATTACGCTTCGGCAGGTTTTTATCACGCGCCTGAAAGAGCAACGTTATCCCTCACGAACCGAACTGGATTCCGTCGCCCCGGATCACCCGGTCGCGTTTCGCACCGGCCCCGATGGCAGTGCCAATTCACTGGCTCTCCAGGAAAACGGCATCGACAAGGCTTTCGCCGCAAAACACCCCGACCAGGTGGTCGTGGACCCCAAGACAGGGGAGCCAACCGGTGTACTGCGTCGTGCCGGCTCGGTGCTCAAGACGCGGCCCAACCCCAACCGGAAACAATTGACCGAGACCGAACGCGACAACAAGCTGGTCGAGTTGCTGCGAGACTACAACCGCTGGGGCTTGACCGGCGTGATCGATCGCAACTGCAGCCCAATCGCCCAGGCCCAATACGAGCGATTGCTTCGTGACAAACGCCTGACCATCCGCGTGCGGCTGTCTCGTGGCCTGGGCACCAGCGGCGACCAACAGGCCATCACCAAGCGAGTGGCCACGATCGCCGATGACCCGTTGTACACCGAGCCCCATCCCCGATTGCGGATCATAGGAGTCAAGGTCTTCGAAGACGGTGGCATGTTGACCGGGAGCGCATATTTTAGGAAACCGTGGGGAGTCAGCCAGATCTATGGCATTTCTGACCCGCGCTACCGCGGCATGCAATACATCGACGAGAAGCGACTCGAAATGCTCGTGCGTGCCTGTGCAAAACGGGGACTCGCCTTCACTGCGCATTGCCAGGGTGATGCAGCTGTCGAAGCACTCGTGGGCGTCTACGAGAAGATCAATCGAGAGCTCCCGATTCGCCAGACGCGATCGACAATCACTCACTCGAGTTTCATGAGCAAGTCGGCAATAGCAGCTGCGGCCAAGCTTGGCATCGGAGTCGACCTGCAGCCAGCCTGGTTGTATCTCGATGCACGGACACTCGTGGCCCAGTTTGGCGAACGCCGCCTGGAGCACTTCATTCCACTCAAGAGCCTCTTTGACGCCGGTGTGATTGCCGGAGGCGGCAGTGACCACATGCAGAAAATCGGTTCACTCCGGAGCGTGAACCCGTACAACCCTTTTCTGGGGATGTGGGTCGCCGCAACCCGCAGTGCCCGTTGGCACGACAAGCCGATCCACTCCGAACAGGCGTTGTCGCGTGAACAGATGATTCGCTTTTACACAATCAACAACGCCTGGCTGATGCGGTCTGAGGACCAGGTGGGTTCACTGGAGATCGGCAAACACGCCGACTTCATCGTGATCGACAAAAACCTGCTCACCTGCCAGGCCGCTGAAATCCGATCCACCCGGGTGCTGGCCACATGGCTGGACGGCAAGTTGATTCATGGTGACGGAACATTCCGATAACCACTGCGAAACCTGGACGCTCGAACCGGCCAAGGCCCGGGACCTAAAAGGCCTCACTATGAACACAGCTGCAGACGGGGCATCTCTGTACAATTCCGTCATCAACATCGACTGAAGAATTCGTTCGAACAACGTAAGTCACAAGGTCGATGGGGATTTCACGTCCCAGGCGGCGGTCCCCCTGGGTTTCAATAGTTTTCGAGGTGTGAAATGAAACATGCCCCTTCAGGACAAGCCAATCCTTCCTTTGCCGGCATGAGTGATCTCCTCACTCGTCGTGATCTCCTCCGCACGGCAGCCGCCGCCTCGGCGGCCATTGCCCTTCCCAAAATCACATCTGCGGCCATCGGCCGACTGGAGAAGCCGGTCCGGATCGGGCTAATTGCCGACCTGCATCATGACGTCATGCACGATGGCCTAGCGCGGACCGCCGCATTTGTGAAGGCCATGGCGGCTCGCCGACCCGATGCGATCATGCAATTAGGAGACTTCGCGTATCCCAACGCGAGCAACAAGAAGGTGATCGACCTGTTCAACGGGGCCCACAAACGTTCGCTTCACGTCATCGGCAATCACGACACGGACTCCGGACACACGAAGAAACAGTGCCTCGACATCTGGGGGATGCCCCGTCGCTACTATGCCCAGAACATCGATGGGCTATGGCTGCTGGTCCTTGATGGCAACGATCGCGGATCGCCGACTCACAAGGGCGGCTACCCTTCGTACGTCGGCAAAGAGCAGACGAAGTGGCTCAAGGAACAACTGGCGAGTCTGGAAGGACCGGTGATCGTTGTTTCACATCAGCCCCTTGCCGGTGCATGGGCCGTCGACAATTCCGAAGAGATACAGGGCATCCTGGGCGCAGCATCGGACAAAGTCCTGCTGGCAATCAATGGGCACTCTCACATCGATGACGTGCTGCGTTACAAGAAGGTCACGTACATGCACGTGAACTCCGCCTCGTATCAATGGGTCGGCGGTAACCATCTACACGACAGCTACTCCAAGGACATCCATGCCAAGCATCCTTTCATCGCTTACACATGTCCTTACCGCCACTCGCTTTTCGCCACGCTAACGGTCGACCCGAAAAGCCTGACGATTCATGTCGAAGGACGAAAGAGCGAGTGGGTGGGCCCATCGCCGGCCGAACTCGGCGCGGACCAGGACCCCACACTTACCGACGGTGAACAGATTACTGCACGTATCCGAGATCGACAGGTCAAACGAATCGCAAAATGATCGGGGTCATTGGCCACTGGACATTTTGCCCCACCGATTTTCACCTCCCCTGGAAACAACGAGATGATTTCCTCCAGTTCGAGACTCCACGCGGTGAACATCTCCGTGGTGACATTGGCCACGCTGTTGTGTGGCACTTGTTTGTTGGCGGCTGAAAAGATCGGTGGCACGCTTCGGCCCAACAACCCGAAGTTGGTCAAGCTGCCTATCGCCTGGCCCAACGGCGACGAAGCCACGATGGTGGTTTTTGGTGACCGGCTCTTGATGCTGAGCAGTTACCGGAAAATCGGTGGCGGAGAAATGTATCTCAGGGTTCACGATTTGGTCACCAGCAACGAGGTTTCCCGCTTCGGACAGGACTTTTCGTTTGCCTGTGGATTCGTCAATGGCAAAGAGCTGAACATGTTTGCGACCAGAACTTCGGAGAAAGAGTGGACAAAAGATGTTTACCGCTTTCGGACCACGGACCTGAAGACATGGAAGAAGGAAATGGTGCTGCCCCGCATAGGGAAGAAGCACATTCTCAACACGTCCGTGTGCAAAGACCCGAAAGGGTACCTGATGGCTTATGAATCAGATGGTCCGACGGGCTGGGAGACGTGGTTGGCTCGGTCAACAGACTTGAGCAAATGGGACAGAAGCAACGGCTTGAGGTTTGTGGGGGTGGTGTTTGCCAACCCAACGATCCGCCACGTGCCGCCTTATCACTACTTGATGTTTGGAACACATCGAACGGCGTCTCCGATAACCGATTACGAGTATCACCTCGCTTCGACCCGTTACATCACGTGCCTGATGCGATCAAAGGATTTGATCACCTGGGAACTCAGTCCCACCAAGTACCCGATGCTCGATGCCGCCGTCGGCGAAGGCATCAACAACACCGACGCGGATTTGTTCGAGTACCAGGGCCATGCCTACATCTATTACATCACCGGCGATCAGAAGACCTGGGGGTCCGGGAGATTGGCGATGTATGCCGGCACCATGAAAGAGTGTCTCGAGGCGCACTTTCCGGCAAATGTCCCAATGGTGAGATATGACGCCCGGAAGGCGAAGTTCACCTATCCCAAAAAGAAATGATGTGGCCGACGCG
>CAWVUS010000072.1:0-18459 GCA_963933195.1 uncultured Planctomycetaceae bacterium | reverse complement strand
GGTCGGCGACGAGTTGGGCGAGTCGCACCCTCTGGTGCAGGACGAGGACGTGCTGGACACCTGGTTCAGTTCCGCCCTCTGGCCACACTCGACCCTGGGATGGCCGGAATCCACCGAGAGTCTGGATTATTTCTATCCCGGCAGCGTGTTGGTGACCAGTCGCGACATCATCACGTTGTGGGTGGCGCGAATGGTGCTGACGGGCCTGTACAACATGGGCGATATTCCCTTCTCGCAGGTCTGCGTCCATCCCAAGATACTGGATGGATTCGGCCAGACGATGTCCAAGTCGAAGGGGAATGGTGTCGACCCGATGGATCTTGTCGATCGCTACGGTGCCGATGCCGTGCGGTTCACGATCGCTTCGTTCGCCGGCGAGACACAGGACATCCGCTTGCCGGTTGGTTATGAGTGTCCCGAATGCGGACACGTGATTCCGCAGGAACTCAAGCATCAACAGGCGACGCCCGGTGGAGGCGAGAAGCCACGGATTGATTGTGGTGGGTGTGGGAAGTCCTGGCAGTACACCAGCCCGTGGTACGATCCGGACGACGGGGAGCCGGTGGCGAGGATGGTGGCCGAGCGTTTCGAGACGGGCCGCAATTTCTGCAACAAGTTCTGGAACGCTGCTCGTTTTGCGATGCTCAACCTGGAGGGGTACGAGCCGGGACCGCTGCCGGCCATCGAACTGCTCGCAATCGAGGACCGTTGGATTCTCAGTCGGCTGTCCCGTACGGCCGCCCAGGTGACTTCTTACCTCGACCGGTACCAGTTCGACCAGGCAACCCGCACGCTGCGAGATTTCGTCTGGAACGAGTTCTGTGACTGGTACCTGGAGATGGTCAAGCCGCGGCTGCAGTCCGACGCGGAGGAAACCGAGGCTCGGGCCACGGCTCAACGCGTGTTGGTCGGAGTTCTGGACTCCCTGCTGAGGTTGTTGGCGCCGACCACGCCGTTCATCACCGAGGAACTCTGGGAGCGACTCTCGGAATTGGCACCCAGCCGCGGGCTGCCCGAGCCGGGGCCGGTGGCGGAGTGCGTGATGCGGGCGGCGTGGCTGGAGTTGCCTGCCGAGTGGGTCGATGATGCGCTGGAGGAGCGGTTCGAACGATTGCAGGAGATCATCGTGGCGGTCCGCAATGTCCGCTCGACGTACACGATTCCACGCAGCACCCGGCTGTCACTCTCGGTTCGCTGTGGCCCCGATGTGGCCGAGGACTTTGAGGCGGTCGCCGGGCAGTTTCTCAACCTGTCGAATACCGAGTTGACGGCGATCGGGCCCGAGGTCAGCCAGGCTGCCGGGGCCGCGAGTTTCGCACTGGGTGGAGCCGATGGTTATATCGACCTGGAAGGTGTCGTGGACCGTGACGCCGAGCGGGCCAAGCACACGAAAGAACTCGAGAAATTGACCGGGATGATTGCCGGTCACGAGAAGAAGCTGGCCAACGAGAGTTTTGTGTCGAAGGCCCCGGCGGAAGTCGTCGATGGTGTTCGTGCGACACTCGCTGGACTCAGGGAGCAACTCGAACGAGTCAACGATATCCTGGGGCAGCTCGATGCCGGCTAAGACGCCTGGCGTCTTGAACGGTGTTTGATGCGGGCTATAATCCACCGCGCAGCTTTTGGGGTTTCCTGGCACTGTTCCTGCCCGCCCGCGTGGCCCGCTGTCGAGAAACGGAGTCAACGACGTGCTCGTCCAGATGGAACTCGCTCGGATCGTCATCAACGACATCGGTGACCAGCAGGTCGTGTTCCTGCGAGAAATCGATGGCGAACGCTCGTTTCCCATCCTGATCGGATTGTTCGAGGCGGGGGCCATCAATCGTCGTCTGACCGAGGAGCAGCCGCCGAGACCGCTGACTCATGACCTGTTGAAGGCCACCGTTGAGCAGTTGGGCGGCGAGATCGAGGACGTCGTGATCACCGATCTGCGTAACCACACCTACTTCGCCGTGCTGCGAATTCGGATCAATGGCGACCTGGTCGAGGTCGACAGTCGTCCCAGTGACGCACTGGCAATTTCTGTCCATTACGATCCACCACTGCCGTTGTATGTCCACGAAGACGTGCTGGCCGAGGTGGGGTAGATGGTTTCAGGTGGGTGCCCTGGCTAGTTGCACTCCGGCTCGAGCGGACCGGCGAGTTCTTCGAGAAAGAACAGGCGGCCGGGTTGTGTTGGCATGAATGTCGATGGGATCCACGGAGTGGGTTCGTGCCGGAGTGTCATCCACAGGCTCAGGCCCTGCCACATCATTCCACGTGAAAACGTGCCGTCGGCTCCACCGATGATCTTGTCAGCCCCCAGGAACAGCCCGGGACCGATCGTGTTGGCGAAGGCCGGGACCAGGGTGGTCCGACTTTTGAAGCTGGTCACCGCGTTCTGTTCGATTGTCAACGGGTGCAACTGGGCACCGATCCTGTGAGTGTCGGCCTTCCAGGCGTCGACCGAATCGTATTCGGCGGCGAATTGTGGCTCCCAGAAGGCGATGTGGCAAACCCGTCCGATCCCGAAAATCACGGCCAGTTTGCCGCCGCCCGCTTTGATTTCAGAGATCTGTTCACCGAAGTGTGGAAGTGAATCTTTTGCGGCGAAGTGTCGCTGCGTGGGGGGGACTGTCAGGTCGCCCAGGGGGCCGTAGAACGCATCGGACATCGCGTTTTCGAAGGCTCCGGGATGGCCCGAAGGCAGCGTGTTTCCGTCGGCGTCGCTCCACTCGTCCATGTTGAAACCGTGGACGTGGCTGCAGGAAACCCCCCATTCCTTGAGGAAGTAGACGGCCCAGCGATACATCCCCATGGGGCCGACGGGAAGGATCATTGCCAACTGGTGGCCGTCGTCCCGGGCCTGGCGGATGGTCATTGCGATTTCGTGGCCGAGCATTGCATCGAAGTCGCCCAGCGAGCCGCAAGGGACGAGTTCGAAGTCGTCATGCCACCAGGACTGTGGGTCGGTGATGGTGGAGGGGTCATCCCCGACACAACCGTCGATCTTGGCCAGGTCCCAGCCTGACGGCAGGAAGGTCTCCATCAACGATCCACTCAGCGTGCTCAACAGGTCCATCGCTCTCTCCTGTGGGGGCGGCCATCGCTGTGGCCACTAACCGGGTACCCGTCCCACTGTAACGATCGGCGGGCGGTGATTCGAGCGGCACGCATGGGCATTGCCTTATGCAACGTGATGCGGTTAAATTGGTCAAGCTGGCCAACCCGCCCTCCCCCACCAGCGACGCGGCGTCGCTTCCGAGTGTCGATGAAGTTCATTGTCTTGCCCTTCGTGTTGGCGTCTTGCCTGGGCATTGGATGGGCTGTCTTTGTCGATTCGCAGCACCGTTCGGAGCTTGACCTGCCGGTTTCTAAAGAAGAAATCGTGGCTGTCGAGGTTGTGGGGTTGGTGACGCGGGATGTCGAGGACGTGTTGGAGTTGGTTGGGAGCCTGGAGGCGGGACGCGAGGTGGAAATCCGCTCACGCGTCAGCGGACAGGTCACCGGATTGACCGTTGATGTTGGTGATGAGATTTCTGCGGGCCAGGAACTCGTTCGTCTCGATTCCGCCCAGGAACAGGAACTCGTGCGGCAGGCCGAGGCCGCTCGGAAAGTGGCCCTGGCCGAACAGGGCGCACAGCAATTGCGGGTCAATGCTGCTGGCCTGGAGTACATGAGGCAGAAAGACCTGCGGGCCAAGGGGGTTGGAACGGCTCAACAACTGGAGGCAGCCGAATCGAAGCTTGAAATCGCCAAGGCCGAGTTGCAGTTGGCGGCATCGAAAGTGGATCGTGCTGCGAGTGAACTCGAGGGAAGTCGGTTGGCTTTGGCTGAACGGCGGATCGAGTCACCGTTGGCAGGCCACGTGGCGAGCCGGATGGTCCAGGTCGGCGACCTGGCCAAGAGTGATGTGTCGCTGCTGCGGATCGTTGATCTGGGGACGGTGCGTACGGCAGTGCACGTTGGTGAAAGCGATTACCGGGAGTTGCAACCGGGGCAGTCGGCGGAGGTGCGGGTGGACACGTTTCCTGGCGAGGTGTTCAGTGGTCGTGTCCAGCGTCTGGCACCGGTGCTTGACCCCCAGACACGGACAGCTGTTGTCTACATCGCCGTCGACAATCCTCGAGGCCTGCTGAAGCCGGGGATGCATGCCCGGGTCCGGGTCGTGTTGGATCTGCACCAGCAGGCGACCGTGGTGCCAGTGGCGGCTGTGGTCGACCGGGGCGGTCGAAAGACGGTGTTTGTCATCACCGGGGATGGTCAGCGTGTGCAGCAAGTCGATGTCCGGCTGGGATTGTCCGAGGGAGATGTCGTCGAAGTCCTGGAGGGGCCAGGTCCTGCCCAGCGGGTTGTGACTCTTGGCAGTCACCTGGTCAGAGACGGCCAGGACGTGGAGGTTGTCGGCGAACCCGCGGCCGCGGCGGACTGAGCCGTCATGACATTGACTCGCCTGGCTGTTCATCGACCCGTGACGACGTTGATGATCGCCCTGGTGGTGACGTTGCTGGGCTACGTGGCGGTCGAACGGCTGGCCGTCGACCTGCTTCCCAAGCTGGACTACCCGACCATCCGGGTTGAAACTCTCTATCGCGGTGCAGCTCCCGAGGAGATCGAAACTCTTTTGACCCGGCCGTTGGAGCAGGCGCTCAGTGCGGTCAAGGGGTCCGAGGAGCTTTCGAGCGTCAGCGCCGAGGGGGCCAGCACGATCCGGGTCCGTATGACCTGGGGCGCCGACCTCGACGTTGCTCTCAATGACATGCGACAGGCGGTACAAAGAGTGCGTCGCCAGTTGCCGGACGAGGTCGAGGGGCCATATTTCCGCCGGTACGACGAGAGTGATTCGCCAATCATCTACCTGGGCCTGGAGAGGAAACGGCAGCAAACGGAGAGCCCGCGACTGGCCGTTGAGACGACGCGGCGGGCCGAGACGGAGATCGTTCCCGAATTGGAGAAGCTGGAAGGTGTCGGTCATGTGAGAATCCGCGGAGCGGTTCGCCGAGAGATCCAGGTGGACCTGGACCGCCAGAAGCTCGAGTCGCTCCACCTGGGAGTCAACGACGTGGTGGCCGCGTTGCGGCGTCAAAACGTCAACCAGCCGGCCGGTGACTTCGACGAGGGCAATGTGCAGCGACTGGTTCGCAGCCGTGGCCAGTTTCAGGATCTCGACGAAATTCGCCACACGGTTGTTCGCCAACAAGGTGGGGCCATCGTGCGGGTTGCCGACATTGGTCGCGTGAAGGACGGGATCGAGGAGCGAACCGATGTCAGCCGGGTCAACGGAAAAGAAGGGCTGCTGATTTACATTCACAAGCAGTCCGATGCCAACACGGTGGCCGTCAGTCGGCGGGTGCGTGAGGCGGTCGATCGGCTGAATGCCCGGTTGCCCGACATGGCTCTCTCGATTCGCATCGACAAGTCGGAATTCGTGGTGCAGTCGATCGACAACATCCAGCGGACTGCGCTCTATGGGATGGGGTTGGCGGCTGTCGTGTTGCTGGTCTTTTTGAGGAGCTTTCGCAGCACGGTCGTGATCGGCATGTCGATGCCCTTTTCCGTGATGGCCACTTTCGTGCTGATCTACGCCCACGACTTCTCTTTGAACGTCGTGTCGTTTGGTGGGCTCGCGTTGGGGCTGGGCCTGCTGGTGGACAACTCGATCGTGGTGCTTGAGTCGATCTACCGCCGTCGGGATGAAGGGCAGCCGATCAAGCAGGCGGCCATCGACGGGACAACCGAGGTGGGGGCGGCAATCGTGGCCAGTACGATGACGACATTGATCGTGTTTGTGCCACTGGCTTTCGTGGAGGGGATGACCGGGGTGCTGCTCCACCAGTTGGCCTGGGTGGTCTGCTTTGCGCTGGCGTGTTCACTGCTGGCCAGCCTGACCCTCACCCCGATGTTGGCGGCGCACTGGGGGGAGCGACGCAAGCCGGGGCCGGATACGGGGGCAACGGGCCCGACGGCCGGTGGCCTGGCCTCTGTGGCCGAAAAAACATTTGCCACCATTGAAAGGGCGTACGCCAGCGTGTTGCGTTTGGCGCTTCGTCGCCGAGGTGTTGTGCTCTCGGGGTTACTGCTGGCGTTCTCGATCGTCGTCGGCCTGGTGCCACGGATCGGGACGGAATACATGCCCAAGGCGGATGAGGGAGACTTGCGGGTCCGGGGCCACATGGCTCCCGGGATCCAACTCCAGCATCTTCATCGCCAGGCTCGGAAAATCGAGCAGAGTATTCTCGACTCGGTGCCGTCCCAGCAGCGAGACACTGTCGCGGCCTTTATCGGCGGGGACCGAGATGATTCGGAGGACTGGAACGAGTGTTGGTTGCGGATCAAGTTGGTGCCGCGCAGCCAGCGAGATCAATCCGTCGAGGAAGTGCGAGAAACACTGGCATCAGCAATCGGTCCGATTCCCGGCATGAAAGTGCGTGTCGAGGCTCAGACCGAGATGATGTTGGCTCGGATGCTGAGTTTCGGAGGTGGTGATGTTGAGGTGGAGGTTCGGGGACACAACCTGGATGAGGCCGATCGCCTGGCCAACCAGGTTGCGGAGTTGATGAAACGGGTGCCGGGGTTGATCAATATCAACGTGGAACGTCCCGACAGGAGACCGGAACTGGCCGTCCAGGTCGACCGGGTCAAGGCCAGCCTGATGGGGATCAGTGTTCGCGATATTGCCGAATCGCTGAACACGACGATTCGCGGCGCCGAGGCCACGAAGTACCGTGAGGCGGGAGATGAATTCAACGTGCTGGTCCGGTTGCAGGACTCCGACCGTGACCGGCTTCCCGATGTCGAGCGGGTGGGAGTGTCGACCGCTGCAGGTCGCGTGGTGGCGTTGCGGGACCTGGTCCGGTTCGATTCGGGCAATGCCCCGTTGCGGATCACCCGGACCGCACGTCAGCGGGTCGTGCAGGTGTCGGCCGACGTGGCCGATCGTGACCTGGGCAGTGTTGTCGCGGACCTGTCGGGTCGACTCACGCAGGAGAAGTGGCCGCGTGGTTTCGCCTACCGCATCGTTGGCGATTACGAGGAGCAGCAGCGGAGCTTTCGCGAGTTGACCAAGGGGCTCGTGTTGGCCGTGGTGTTGATGTACATGGTGATGGCGTCGCAGTTCGAATCGTTTCGGGATCCATTGTTGATCCTGGTGACGGTTCCACTGGGAGCCATCGGCGTGATCCTGGCCCTGTTCCTGACCGACACCACGCTCAATGCCCAATCGTTCATCGGCGCGGTGATGCTGTCCGGGATCGTTGTCAACAATGCGATCGTGCTGGTCGACTGCATCAAGCAGAGACTGTCCGAGCCGGGGCGGGAGGCGGCCGAAGGTTTCACCGGGGTGATTGTCGCTGCCAGCGTGCGTCGCTTTCGTCCCATTCTGATGACGACCCTGACTACCGTGCTGGCGATGTTGCCGATTGCGGTCGGTTGGGGTGAAGGGGGGGAGTTGCAGGCCCCGATGGCACGTGTCGTAATCGGAGGTCTGTTGTCCAGCTCGCTGATCACACTGCTGGCCATTCCGGTCGTTTGCCATTTTGTGCGGCCCAGTCGTCACGTCGCCGTTGTCGGCACCCCCGACGGGCCCGAGTCGCTATAATCCTGTCGTGTTGCTTCGAGGGAAAATGAAGCCGACGTGATTGCGTCGGAGCACAAGGACACGAGGATATGGTGAGCGATGAATCCGGGCAGCGGCCCGGTGGCCCAATCTCAGCCAAAGACCGGTTGGACCTGGTGCTGGCCGTGGTCCGCGGGTCGCTGGATCCACGTCGGTGGTTGATTGGTGGCCTGGCTGCGCTGGTGGTGGCCGCCGGTGGACAGTTACTGGATGGCTTGTCGGAGTCCGAGCCCCAGGCTGAATGGCCGTGGCAGGTCGAGTTGGCCTCCCTGGAGGGAGACCGCAAGGCCGAGTCGTTGTTGTTGTCTGCTGACAGCCAGCCGGGCGACACGGCGGTTCGCGTGGCCTGGAATCCTCGGCTGATGGGAAGACCGTTGAGCGATGTTGTCGTTCCGGCTGTGGCGGTCGTGGGGAGACGTGATTCGTGGTCCGAGACGGCAGTCGAATGGTCACGATTTTTGGTGGCGATAATCACCTGGTCACTGGCCGGCGTGATGCTGGTGCGGCTGACGGCCGCTGACGTGACACGAGGAGAATCATTGTCCCTGGCCCAGGTCACGGGGTTTGGCCTGAGACACGTTGCGTCGTTGCTCTCTGCAGCGTTGATCAGCCTGTCGTGCTTTGGTGTCCTGTGGGGGCTGGGGGCGGTGGGTGGTCTCATCGCCAAGATCCCGACGGCGGGCCCTCTGGTCGTGTCGTTGTTGTGGTTTATTCCCATGGTGTTGGGCTTGCTGATGGGCGTCGTCGCCGTGGGCTTCGTCGCCGGCTGGCCGCTAATGGTGGCCACAATTGGTGTCGAGGACAGTGATGGTTTCGATGGGTTCAGCCACGCAACCGGGTTTCTCACCGACCGCCCTGCCCTGCTGGGAGGATACGCGGTGCTGGGGACGATCGTGGGCTCGATTGCGATCTGCCTGGCGTGGTGCTTGCTTTCACTGACCCTGTGGTTGGCCAGTGCGTCGGTTTCGACCGGCCTGGGTGCTTTTGCCGGTGGTGATGGAGAACTGCTCGCGATTTCCAGTGGCGAATCGACGAGCCTGGTGGGAGGACGTGAGGTGCCGGCTGGCCTGGTGTCGGATTCGGAGTCCCCTGGCGAGGACGACGACGTGCCTTTTTCGTCGACATTTCTCGTGTTCTGGACCCGGGTGGCCTACCTGCTGTTTGTTGGGTACGCCGCCAGCGTTTTCTGGGGGGTTGTGACCGGGCTGTACCTGATCGTGCGAGAAAGTGCCGACGGAATTCCCGTGACACAGATGTGGCTTCCAGCCGACGACGTGGAGCATGAGGCAGCGGCCGTGGAGGATGAATCCGAGGTCGCCGCTGCGGAATCGTCCTGAATGTTGTTGTCAGCCGGTGAGTTGGTCAAACAGCGCCCGGTAGTACTTCATGACCCGCAGCGGATCGCTGGTGGCCGGGCTCTCCGAAAGGCACCAGCCGCGGTAGCCTCGCTTGGCCAATAACGAGAACAACTCTCGGTAGGGGTACCGCTCGTCGAACAGGTCGTGGATATGGATCACATCTCCAAGCCGGTTTGCCAGCCGGTTGAAATTGGTTTTCAGGGATCCGTCAATCGTCTCTCCAGGGTTGGAGTTCCAGCAGACGGTGACACGAGGATGGTCGGCAATGTCAACGATCTGACGGATCACCGCCGGGTCCTTGGTGCCTCGTCCGTGAACTTCCAGTCGGATCTGTTGCTCGAACTCGTCTGCGGACTTGGCACAGGTCCGTAGGGCCTCGCCGATCCGCTGGATTGTCCGTCGCCGATCCTCTCCTTTGACGAATCCGTTGGGGCGGACCTTGATGCCACTGCCACCCACGTCGCGTGAGAGTTCCAGGAACCGGCGAGTCAGGTCGATGTTCTGTTTGACCACTCCGTGGTCGGCGCTGTGATATTCACAGGCTGAGCCGAGTCCGACCAGCGTGACCGGGGAATCCGCGAATCTCGCCTTCACCTCGGCTCGTTGTGCCTTGTTGAGCGTGACCTCGACTCCGTGCTTGTGGGTGCTGCGTAGCTCGACGCCGGCAAATCCCGTTTTCTGGCAGTTTCCAATCAACTCAGCCAGATCCCACTTGGCTCCCCAAAGGTAGGTCACCATTCCCAGCTTGAGTTGCGATTTCGGGGCTTGTTGCATGGCACGGTTCTCCTGGCCGGACGCATTGCGTGCCGACGGGGCAGGAATTGGGGCGCGTAATCTCTCCCCGATTGTACCCGTGTTGGGGACTGGAGGAGGTGTTCGCGGCTGTCAATTGCCAGCGGAACAGTTACCAGCGGAACAGGGACGTGCCCCAGGTCAGTCCGGCACCAAAGCCGCACATGAGAATCGTGTCGCCGCGGTTGATCTGGCCGGCCTGGAAAGCCTCGTCGAGTGCCAACGGGATCGAACCACCCGAGGTGTTGCCGTATCGCTCGAGGTTGCTGAAGACCCGGTCGGGGTCGATTCCCAGTTGCGAGATGGCCGCGTCGATAATTCTCTTGTTGGCCTGGTGCACCAGGAACATTGACACGTCGTGGATGCTCATGCCGGACTTGGAGAGCACAAGCTCAATCGTGTCGGTCAACACGCGGACGGCCCATTTGAAAACGGTCCGGCCATCCATGGACAGGAAGTGTCTGCCGGCTTCCACGTCGTCTATTGTCATCGGGTGGCGGGTTCCACCGGCGGCACATTGTAGCAGTGGTCCGCCGCTGCCATCGGCACCCATTTGATAGCAGATCAGGCCCTGGTGCGGCTCACCTTGAGTGACCAGCACGGCGCCCGCTCCGTCGCCAAACAGCGGTGCGATCCGGCGATCCTGTGGGTCGACGATCCTCGAGTTGCAGTCTCCGCCGATGACGAGTGCCATCTTGCTGTTGCCCGTGGCAACGTACTGTGCCCCGGTGACCAGTGCGTAAATGAAGCCCGAACAGGCGGCTTGCAGGTCGACGGCGGGGGCATCGAGGCCGAGCTTGTCTTGGACCAGGCAGGCGGTCGACGGACAGTTGAAGTCTGGTGTGAAGGTTCCGACCAGGACGAGGTCAATTTCTGAAGGGTCGACTCGGGCCGCCCGGATAGCTCGCTTCGCAGCTTCCACGCACAGGTCACTGGTGGCCTGCCCCTCGGGAGCGTGGCGTCGTTCGAGGATTCCGGTGCGCTGGCTGATCCAGTCCGGATCAAACCCTCGTTCAGCCTGCAGGTCCTCGTTGGTGACCACCTGGTCAGGAACGTAGGAGCCGCTGGCGACGATCTGGATGCCGAGCAGGGAGTTGGTCCGCTGGCTGAACACCTTGCGCGCACTCTTCCTGTGGGAATCTGGAGAATTCGTTGATGTCTTGGTTACCACCCTGGCCTGCGGCGAGTCAGAAGGCGAATGCCCTTGAGATGTGGTTGACTCAACAGGAAAGTGGGGGCTTGGACGCTGCATCAGTAACAATCCCTTGTCAGCGTGATGCAAATGATTTCAGCCGGAGTATAACCGCTTCTCCAGAATGAAACCAGTTGATTTCACACCGAATACGTCGACTTGGGCAAGAGAGCCTCTTTGGCGAATTCCAGCCGTTAGACTGGTGGCAACTGGACGTGGGAGACGAAGAATCCAGTTTGATCGGGGTGCTGGGCATGAATGTACACAAGATCCGCTTGGCCGGGCCATGGATGGTGGTGGATGAGACTGGCAGTAGTCGTCGAACGCGATTGCCTGTTGACCGGTTGTCGGAGCAAGAAACCCGTCTCGTACGTCGATTTGGCCGCCCGGGACGACTCGATGCCGATGAACGGGTCTGGTTGGTGGTCGCAGGGCTCAGTGGCCCCACTGGAATCTTGCTCAACGAGGTGCCGCTTGAGCTGGCGAAATCGCCAGAGGGGGCACGTGCGGATGTCACGGATCGGCTGGTTTCAGGCAATGTTCTGGAATTTCAATGGTCGGGTGGCGAGTCGGGTGGCTTGGCAGGGCCGGTGTGGCTGGAGTGTGTGAGTTGCTGAAGTATCAGGCCGCTGGCCGGCTTGCGTCGTCGAGCGTGACGGAGAGTTCCACCCGGGTGGTTTGATTGGAGTCGACATTCCCGGAGCGTCGCAGTTCGATCCGCGTGCCGTATCGCTGGATTTCGGCGACCCGGGCTCGTACGCCCTCGCTGAGTCCCTCCTCGTCGCACGTGCAGGAGACGGCAGGCTTGTCCTGGAATGCCGGGACAAACGGGACGTGAATTGGCTGTTGACGTTGTCCCGACTGCCAGTGCAACGTGAGGTCGCCGACGAGCCGGTCGCCGTTGGGGTCTCGATGGCGTGTCAGTGTTTGAGACAGGTCGGGGGCCGGGGACGGAGCAATCGTGTCGGGGACGGGGCCGGTGGCGGGAGAATGCCGTGGTTGACCTGTTCGGTTGCGAGCCAGCAGCGTGAACGTGATGGCTAGGGCGAGACCGGGAAGCCCGATCCAGGTGGTGAAATTCGAGAGATCCAGCAGGATGAGGCCGGCGGTCAGCGAAGGGGCCAGCGTCAGTACAGCGACCAGCAACGTGGTCCGCGGTCGTGAGCGTCCAAACAGGGCGGCGGCCGCCAGCCCCAGGGCGGCCATTGAAAGTGTTGCAGTCCAGCCGAGGCCTGTTGCCAGTGGCCGGTCGAGTGCACCGCTGGCCGCCCGGGCGGCCAGCAACCACGACCCCAGCAACAGGCCGACCCAGATTGTCGCCGCCAGTTGCGACGACCAGGGGCGTTTGGCATGGGGGTGATTCGTGCGCATTGGACTCAGTCCCTTGAGTCCCTCGAAATGTCAGGCTGACTGGATCATCCGGTTGAGGCCTGGCCGAGGGCCTGGGCACGGTCGGTCCGTTCCCAGGTGAAGTCGGGGTCGTTGCGGCCGAAGTGTCCTCCGGCTGCGGTCTTTCTATAGATCGGTCGTTTGAGGTCGAGGGTTGCGATGATTCCTGCCGGGGTCAGTTCATCGGCCGGAAACGTGGCCTGGACCCGTTGCTGGATTTCGGTCTCGGGAATGGTAGCCGTTCCGTGGCAGTCGACCGTGATATTGACCGGTTGGGCCACTCCGATGGCATAGGCCAACTGGATTTCGCATTCGCCGGCCAGGCCAGCAGCGACAACGTTCTTGGCGATGTACCGAGCCATGTAAGCGGCCGAACGGTCGACCTTGGTGGGGTCTTTGCCGCTGAAGGCACCTCCACCGTGCCGTCCCCAGCCTCCGTAGGTGTCCACGATGATCTTGCGGCCGGTCAGCCCGGTGTCACCATGCGGCCCACCGACGACGAAGCTTCCTGTCGGATTCACATGATAAATGGTCTCGTCGTCGAGGAATCCTTCGGGCACCACCGGAATCACCACCTCGCGACGGATGAACTCAGCAATCTCGGACTGGGCAACCGTGTCGGCGTGTTGGGTTGAAACGACCACGGTGGAAACACGGCGGGGGGCACCATCGGCGTATTCAACGGTGACCTGGCTCTTGCTGTCGGGTCGCAACCAGTCGACGACGCCCTGCTGACGGACATCGGTCAAGCGGTTGATGATGCGATGAGCCAGCGCGATCGGCATCGGCATCAGTTCCTCGGTCTGGTTCGATGCGTAACCGAACATCAGTCCCTGGTCGCCGGCACCACCGGTATCGACTCCCAGTGCGATATCGGCGCTTTGGCTATGGAGTTTCACGTCGATGGTGCAGGTGTCTGCGTGGAAATCAATTCCGTCGATCGTGTAACCGATTTCACGGAGAACGTTGCGAACAATGTCGCGGTAACCATCGTCGTCACGGGCACCCGCGGAGGTGATTTCTCCGGAGAGTTGCACGTAGTCGGTTGTGCACAGTGTCTCACAGGCAACCCGGGAGGTCGGATCGACAGCGATCAGGGCATCGAGAATGCCGTCGGAGACCTGGTCGGAGACCTTGTCGGGGTGTCCCATGCTGACGGATTCACTGGTGAACAGGAATTCGGACATGGGTGAGGCTCCGGGAGAATTGTCAGGATCGGGTGTGAAGAGGGTGATTGTAGCGCGGGGCTTCGGTCCTCACAACTCCTCGGCGGCAGGGCTCTTCACGGTTCCGTTTCACGCCGCGTCGGCGGTTTGTGATCCGCTGGCTGCTGTCGTGGAGGGCGCGTAACCTGGCATGATGTCTTCCAGGATCCCCAGCGTGGTTGCGGTGGCTCCCTGTCGGAAGAACACCAGCCCACGCGCTGCCTCTCCGAGTGCGTTGGCAGTGGTCGGGTCGTCGAGCAATTCGCACAGTCGCTGTGTCAGTGCCGTGCCGTCGGCGACCACGCGGGCTCCTCCGCGTTCGAGCAGTTCTTCAACAATGTCCTGGAAATTCTGGGTGTTGGGCCCAAACAATACTGCCGCTCCGTAGGCTGCGGGTTCGATCATGTTCTGGCCGCCGCGGTTGGTCAGGCTGCCGCCGACGAACGCCACATCGGCCAGGCCCCAGCAGGATGCCAGTTCGCCGATCGTGTCGAGCAGCACCACGTCGTGGCTGTCAGTCGGTGATGCATCAGTGTTGAGTTGGCTGCGTCGCAACAGGGAGTGGCCCATCGCCACGACCATTTCAGCCACGTTGTCGAAACGTTCCGGGTGTCTTGGCACGAGAATCAGTCGCAGGTTGGGGTGGGTCTTTCGAGCCTCCACCCAGGCCTCGACCGCCAGTCGCTCCTCCGGGTCCTGGGTGCTGCCGGCCACGAACACGGGGGCGTGGTGTGGGATTCCCAACTGGGTTGCCAGGTCCCGGACAGCCGGGCAGTCGCGACGGGTTTCCACCCGGTCGTACTTGATCGATCCGGCGACGTGCGTCCGCTCGGGCGGTGCGCCCAGAAACTCGAGCCGTTCGGCGTATGTTTGGTTCTGGGCGATCAGTCGGTCAAAGCATGGCAGCAGTCGACCGAACAGCCATTTCAATCGTTGGTAGCCCCGGAAACTCGATTCGCTGATCCGGCCGTTGATCAGGGCCAGCGGAATGTCTTCCCGGTGAGCGGCCAGGATGAAGTTGGGCCAGAGTTCCAGTTCCACCAGGACGATCAGGTCGGGTCGGGTTCTTCGGATTGCCTGGCGAACCGACCAGCTGAAATCCAGTGGGAACCAGTCGACCCGGCAGTCGGGGAACCGCTGGAGTGCGAGATGGTATCCCGTGTCGGTGGTGGTTGTCACCTGGATGGTCCAGTCCGGCCATCGCTGCTTGCAGGATTGGATGACTGGTTCCAGTTGCAAGACCTCTCCGACGCTGACCGCGTGGAACCAGGCCAGGCGGGTGTTGTCATCGCGGCGAGCCAATCGGCCGGTGAGCTTTTTCCAGAGTCCCGGCCGTCGCTTGCCCCGCACGATACGTTGCCACGCCAGCACGGGTGTGATGGCCGTCAGCAGGAGCAGGTAAACGAGATTGAGCAGCCAGGGCATCCTTACCCTCGGTGTGGCGGTCGTTGGTGGCTCGATGGCCGGTTCCGAAATCGGGCAGCTAGCGTGGCGCCCCGCAGCATTTCTTGAATTTCTTGCCACTTCCGCACGGGCAAGCGTCGTTGCGACCGACTCGCGGAGCCGTGTTGCGGATCGGCTGGATGACTTCAACCTCGGCCCCGGGTTGTGGCCCGCCTCTCTCGCTTTTCTCGACCTCTGCCGCGTCATAGACCGAATCGGCGTCGGCGTGTGAGGTCGCAGAGATCTCCCAGAGCGATCCAACGAATTCGGGGCTTTGCACTTCAATCCGGAAAATTGAAGAGGTGGCCTGCTCACCGATGCGTTCCCACATCTGGTCAAACGCCCGCATCCCCTCTTTCTTGTATTCCGTCTTGGGATCTTTTTGAGCGTAACCAACCAGGCCGATGCCCGACCGCAGGTGGTCCATGTGATAAAGATGATCTTTCCAGGCCGTGTCGAGGAGTTCGAGGATCAGTGAACGTTCGGCCTGTCCGAGTTCCGGGCGGAACCGCATGTCGTAAAGCGACAGCAGTTGTCGGCGGACGTCGTCGGGTTGCAGGTCGCTCCATTCGTCCGGTTCAACTGTGATGTCAAATGAGGACTCGGCCCACCTGGTGATCTCTGTGACGTCGACCGCTGCCGTGGTGTTCTGGCTGGTGCCGTTGGCGTGGTCGTCGTCGTTGGCGCACAGTTCGTCAATCTCTTGTTTCAGTTTCTCGCCGGCGTCGAATGCACGTTCGCTGAACCCCAGCAGGGCCTCACGGATCTGGTCCCGTTGCCGGTTGGCAATGTCGTTGAGCGTGATCGGTTGGTTGAAGCGATCGCTGGCCCACTGCACCAGGCCCTCGCGGTCGGAACCTTCGCCGCCGCCTTGCCGGGAGACCATGAAGTTGTTGATTCCCACCGTGACGGGGAACTCGACCTCCTTGTCCCGGTAGAGATGGTCGAGCATCTCACAGGTTGTTTCGATGACCTCCTCGTCGGTCAGGCCGGTGAACTGTTCCGGCGTGGCATCGAGAGTGAATTGCTGTCGCAACCACTCGCACAGTGAACGGAGCGGGAAGAGTTCTTCCAGGAACAATTCCAGGATGGAATAGTCGTAACGGTCGATGACCGGGTCGATGCGTTCGACGAGCAGGTCGAAGATGTCCTCGCGGGGTTCAGCCCGCAGGTGTTTGTCGTTGAGTCCCAGGTTGAATCGTGAATTGGCCCACTGTGCCAGCGCCTGCCAGTTCCACTCGTCCTCGTCGACATCCAGCAGCAGGCATTCTTCGATCTGGTCAATGACATCCTCGCGGACCTGCTGGGAGGCTCGATCGCGAAGTATGTAAGCCAGTTCTTCCTGGGAGGCGTTGCGGATCTCGGAGACGTCTATGCGGATCCCGAATTCTGCCGCAGCCCATTCGGTGATCACGCCCCAGGCGTAGTCCGTGTCGAGGAATTCGGCGATCCGTCGTTCAGCTTGTCCGGCGATCATTTCCATGATCAACTCGCGGCAATTGACACCATCGAGGATCTGTTGCCGGTAGGCGTACACCCGCTTCCGCTGTTCGTCCATCACCTCGTCGTAGTCGAGCAGGTGTTTGCGGCTTTCAAAGTGCCGTTCTTCCACTTTTTTCTGGGCGCCCTCGATCCGCTTGGTCACCATCCGGCTCTCGATCGCCTCGCCGTCCTGCATCGTGCGGTCGATCATCCTCATGGCCATTTCGGGGATGAACAGCCGCATCAGGTCGTCTTCCATCGAGAGGAAGAACCGGCTTGAGCCGGGGTCGCCCTGTCGGCCGGCGCGTCCGCGAAGTTGCAGGTCGATGCGTCGCGAGTCGTGTCGTTCGGTGCCGATTACGAACAACCCGCCGTGTTCGGCGATTTCGCGACCTTCCTCGGCCATGCCGCCCTGCTTGGAGATCTGTTCGGTGACCTGGTCCCATTCGGACTTGGGGACGTCGAGTCGTGTTTCGTAGGTCTTTGAGAGTTCCTGCCAGGCCTGGTGTTCGGGATTGCCGCCCAGGATGATGTCGGTGCCACGTCCGGCCATGTTGGTCGAGATGGTCACCGCGCCCTTGCGGCCAGCCTGTGCCACGATCTCGGCTTCGCGTTCGTGGTTCTTGGCGTTGAGCACGTTGTGGTCGATGCCGTAGCGTTCCAGTTTCTTGCTGATGACCTCGGACTTCTCGATCGATGCGGTTCCGATGAGCAGGGGCTGGTCCGATTCGGACTGCACACGTCGCACTTCCTCGACCACGGCCTCCCATTTTTCACTCTCGGAGCGGTAGATCACATCGGGGTGATTGATCCGCTGCAGTGGCTTGTTGGTGGGGACGGCCAGTACGTCGAGTTGGTAGATCTTGAGGAATTCACCCGCCTCGGTCATGGCGGTTCCGGTCATGCCGGCGAGTTTCTCGTACAGCTTGAAGTAGTTCTGCAGTGTGATGGTTGCCAGTGTCTGGCTCTCTTCCTTGATCGTCACACCTTCCTTGGCTTCCACCGCCTGGTGCAATCCATCGCTCCATTGTCGGCCGGGCATCTTGCGGCCGGTGAATTCGTCGACGATCACGACGTCGCCGCCCTCGATCACGTAGTTGACGTTCCGCTTGTAGAGGTGGTGGGCTTTGAGCGAATTGTCGAGCAGGTGGGGCCATTCGGTGTTGCCGGTCGTGTAGAAACTCTCGACGCCCACCAGTTTCTCCGCCGCGCGGATGCCCGCCTCGGTCATGTGGCAGCTGTGTTCTTTTTCCTTGACCTCGAAGTGGTCGTCGCGGGTCAGTTGCCGCGCGATCCTGTCGGCTCGGGCGTATTTCGTGACATCGTCCTGGGCCGGCCCGGAAATGATCAGCGGAGTCCGGGCCTCATCGATCAGGATATTGTCGATCTCGTCGACGATCGCGAAATTCAGCGGTCCCTGGACCTGCAGGTCGCGGGTCGGTTTCATGTTGTCGCGGAGATAGTCGAAGCCGAACTCGTTGTTGGTGCCGTAGGTGATGTCGCATGCGTAGGCCGGTTGGCGGTCACCCGGAGTCATCGTCGACTGGATCGCGCCGACGCTGAAACCCAGTCCCATGTAGATCGGGGCCATCCACTCCATATCTCGCCGGGCGAGGTAGTCGTTGACGGTGATCACGTGGACCTTGCCGGCGATTGCATTGAGGGTTGCCGGCAGTGTGGCGACCAGTGTTTTTCCCTCGCCGGTGACCATCTCGGCGATCATTCCCTCGTGGAGGATCTGGCCACCGATCATCTGCACGTCGTAGTGCCGCATCTCCAGGTGTCTCAGCCCCACCTCGCGAACCGCCGCGAAAACCTCCGGCATCAGGTCGTGTAGCGACTCGCCGTCAGCGTACCGCGCCCGCATCTGTGCGGCGGTTTCCTTGAGTTGTTCGTCGGAACGTCCCTGGATTTCATTTTCCAGCGCATTGATGCGGTCGAGCATCGAACCGGTGACGACCTCGACGCGTTCGTCGGACTGCCGCACGAACCCCATTCGCCCAA
>CAWVUS010000071.1:0-18575 GCA_963933195.1 uncultured Planctomycetaceae bacterium | reverse complement strand
CGGAATTATCGCCAAAATCACCCGGACCAATTCCGTACGAAAAGGTCATCCCGCAAAGTCAACCCAATCGGTACAACCGGACCCCGTGGTGACGGCCGGTTTCCAGGGACTCATTCGTCGGTCACGCATCCCAGCGATGCGGACCGGACGGTGCGGATGTAGCGTCCCAGCGTGCCCCGTGTGTGCTTCAACGGTGGCGCCACCCAGGCGTCGCGACGACGTGCCAACTCCTCGTCACTGACATCCATGTCGATTCTTTTTCCGTCGGCATCGATCGTCACACGGTCTCCGTTCTCAACCAGTGCCAACGGACCACCCTCCTGGGCCTCCGGCGTGATGTGGCCGACGATGAACCCGTGCGATCCGCCCGAGAAACGGCCATCGGTCATCAACGCAACGTCATTACCCAGGCCGGCTCCCATGATCGCCGACGTGGGAGTGAGCATTTCCGGCATTCCCGGTCCCCCCTTGGGGCCCTCGTACCGGATGATCACCACGTCACCTTTTCCAATTTTTTTCTGCTCCAGTGCCTCGAGCATCTCCTCTTCGGCGTCAAACACCCGGGCGATCCCCGAGAAGACCAGCCCCTCCTTGCCGGTGATCTTGGCCACAGCACCCTCGGGAGCCAGGTTCCCCCTGAGTATCTGCAGGTGGCCAGTCGACTTGATCGGATCGGACGTCGACCGCACGACCTCCTGCCCCGAGGTCAACTCGGGAACATCCGCGAGGTTCTCGGCCAGTGTCCGACCCGTCACCGTCAGGCAGTCACCCTCGATGAAGCCCTCGGCCAACAGGAATTTCAACACCGCGGGAGTTCCTCCCACTCCATGCAGATCAGCCATCACGAATTGACCGCTGGGCTTCAAGTCGGCCAAAAACGGCACGCGGTCACTGGTCACCTGGAAATCGTCTATCGTCAGATCGACTCCGGCCGACCGCGCGATGGCCACCAGGTGCAACACCGCGTTGGTGGATCCTCCCAGGGCCATCACGACCACCATCGCGTTCTCCAACGCCTGGCGGGTGATGATGTCGCAGGGCTTGATGTCCTGCTCCAACAGGTGACGGATCGCCGCTCCCGCTCGATGACACTCGTCAAGCTTGGCTGGATCGATCGCCGGAATCGAGGAACTGTAAGGCAATGACAGCCCCATCGCCTCGATTGCCGAGGCCATCGTGTTGGCCGTGTACATCCCGCCACAGGCCCCGGCTCCCGGACAACTCTGCTCAACAATCTCCTGCCGCTCCTCATCACTGATCGAATCTGCCAGGTACTGACCGTACGACTGGAAAGCCGAGACGATGTCGAGTTTCTTGTCACCCAGGCACCCCGGCTGGATCGTTCCGCCATAGACCATCAACGCCGGACGGTTGACCCGCGCCATGGCCATCACGCAACCCGGCATGTTCTTGTCACAACCGGGCAAAGTGACCAGGCCGTCGTACCACTGCGCACCCATGACCGTTTCGATCGAGTCCGCAATCAGGTCCCGTGACTGCAACGAGTAGGACATGCCCTCGGTGCCCATCGAAATGCCGTCACTGACACCAATGGTGTTGAATCGCATCCCCACCAGTTCGTTGCCACTGACACCAGCCTTGACCGCTTCGGCCAACTCCAACAGGTGCATATTGCAGGTGTTGCCCTCGTACCACACGCTGGCAATCCCCACCTGCGGCTTGTCCATGTCCTCCCGGGTCATCCCCGTGCCATAGAGCATCGCCTGGGAAGCACCCTGGGAACGAGGCTGCGTGATCCGAGCGCTGTAGCGATTCAGTCCGTCACCGGCCGGTTGATTCATCTGTCACGTCTCCGAGTGATCTCAAGTCGCGAACCTTCACTTATACAGAACGCCCCGAGGGCCAGAAAGCGACGAACAGGTTCCTCAATCACCACACTCGTGCCGTTGGTCCCCCAACGTGGTATCGTATTGACCACGCCAACCGACGGACTGGTATCAATCGGTGAGTCAACGGGCGTCAGATTTCACTTTCGGTTATCACTCTGAATACTGACACCCGAAAACCTGTTATCGAAGGGCTGACACTTGAGCGACCAATGGGTCAGATTCAGTGATGCATTGCAGTCGCTGGATGTGCAAGAAGCCGTTCGTGCCACCGGATTTTTGGACCGGTGTCTTCAATCGGTTGCCGAATCTCCCGACGAACCAACGTTGCTCGGTAGTTTATTGCCCGAACTGGTCACCGAGTTCTCGGCACAGTGGTGCGGTGTCCTGGTACGGAACTCGGGATGGGAGCTCGAAGCCGAGTACGGCCGCCAACAACCCGCTGATTGGCCGGTCGAGTTGCTCCAGGAGTCGCTGGACCGCGAAGCAGCCGGTGGCGAATCGATCGAAAACCCGACCGGATGGACGGTGGCGGCCGTACCCCTGGACGATTCAGCTGCATCCGCATCGGTCCTCCTGCTGGCCGGTGGCCACCTCGATCTCGTGCAACTCCCACTGCTGGCCATCGCGGGACGCGGATTGTCGGCGGCCCGCGGCCTGGCCAGTCATTCGGATGACGCAACCCGGCGTGCCGACCGGCTGGCGGCAACGCTGAAAGCATCGGCCGGATTTGCCGGAGTGCACGAGATGGTCCCGTTACTCGAACAGATCGCCGATGTGGCTACGGACTTGTTGACCTGCGACAGGGCGAGCATCTTTGTACACGATCAAGAACGAAATGAACTGGTCGCCTGCCCGGCACTGGGCGTCGACAGCGGCACGCTGAGGATTCCTGACGACGCCGGCATCGTCGGTGATGTCATCCGCAATGGCCAAACCGTCCAGGTCGACGACGTGACGACCGACGAGCGATTCAACGCCGAGGTGGACAAGGAGACCGGATACACCACGCGAAACCTGCTGTGTGTCCCATTGCGAGATGAGGAAGGGAAGATCATGGGAGCCTTCGAGTTGATCAACCGGCTCGAGGGTCATTTCGACCAGGACGATCTCGAAGCACTGGAACACCTCGCCGGCCACGCTGCCGTCGCATTGGCCAACACTCGGGAACATCAGCGGCTATCACGAAGTCGCGATCAGTTGACCGAACAGGTGGCCAAGGGAGCCCGCCTGATCGGCAACAGCCCCGCGATCATCGCCCTGCGAGACACCATCGAGCGATTGGCCAATACCGACCTCCCGGTCCTGGTTCTCGGTGCCAGCGGAACCGGCAAGGAGGTCGTCAGCCGGGCTCTCCATGTCGGGGGATCCAGGGCCGATCAACCGTTCGTCGCAGTCAACTGCGCAGCGATCAGTGAGACACTCCTCGAGAGTGAACTCTTTGGACACGAAAAAGGAGCCTTCACCGACGCTGTCGAAACTCGTAAGGGGAAATTCGAACTCGCAGACGAAGGCACGTTGTTCCTGGACGAGATCGGTGACATGAGCCCGGGAGGACAGGCCAAGCTTCTCCGGGTGCTGGAGCAAAAGATCATCACGCGGGTCGGTGGCTCGCAGACCATCCCGATCAACGTGCGAGTCATTGCCGCCACCAACCAGGATCTCTCCGAGGCCGTTCGCGAGAAACGATTCCGCGAAGATCTCTTTTACAGGCTCTCTGTGGTCACGCTCGAACTCCCCCCGTTGGCCGATCGCCCCGAGGACATCCTGCCGCTGGTCGAACACTTCCTGGGCGATTTTTGCATCGAGGCCGGGCGGTTGCCTTTGACACTGGCCCCCGAAGCCCAGCAGCGGCTGACAGGACACACCTGGCCAGGCAACGTCCGTGAACTCAGGAACCTGATGGAACGGGTGGCGTTCCTGTGCCCGGGAGATCAGATCGAAATCGACGACCTGGCTTTTATTCTAGCTCCCGGACGTGAACCCGATGCGGAGATGCCCGCCGACGCCGGGCTGGCCGAAGCGACTCGACGATTCCAGGTCGACTACATCCGTCGCTCAATACGGCTCGCCTCCAGCAACATGACCGAGGCCGCCCGGATCCTGGGACTGCACCGCTCCAACCTGTACCGGAAGATGGGGCAACTGGAAATGACCGAGTCGGAGCAGGAACCGCCGGCCGAGTGACCAGTGGCCGTCGGAAAAAGACACGCAGCGGCCAGATCGTCGCGTCCACTCGCGACGGCAGGGCTCGTCCGCTTCCGAGCGTGCCTTCTCCGACGACCGTCCTTCAAACGGCACCACACCGTGCCGCAACGACTACCGGCCAAAGATCCCAACGGTCACCCCGCGGCCAAAGCCGCCACGGCTGTAGCCGAAACTGAAACCGGGACGTTGGAAGGAAATCCCCACCGCGGGAGAACAGTAGTTGTGGCGTGAGTAACCGAAGGACGAGTACGCATAGGGCGAGTAGTTGAAACGGTAATTGGTCACCGGAACGTACCTCCTTTGCACTTGACGCACCGGGCGGACAGCACGGCGGGACCGGGAGAACCCGTAGGCACTGACCGTCCCCACGCCACTCTTGCGGACCGGACCGTAATACGACCGTACGGACCCGGAGCTGTTCCCGGGAGCGGTGCTGACAGAACGACGTACCGTCCGGTGACCAGCCCGGGCCGACTCCGCTGTTCCCAACACAACCAGCACCGCACCGACCACCGACAGTCCCAAAGCCAATTTCACGGCCTGAAATCGAGTTGCCATCGATCCACTCCCTCTTGTTGTTGGGTACTCGGGTTTTCGTTTCCCGGCATCCGGCCCGCCTGGCTGCCGTTGGTCCAACAAAATGCACTCGGCATGCCAAAAACCAGTTTCCCGACAGTAGAAGAACTCCCACGATCGATAATCCAAGTCAAACCAATGACTTACCGCATTTGAACCACGACAAAAAAACGGGCCGAGATGAATCTCGGCCCGTTTGGGAATCGCAGGTGTGTCGCATCACTGCGTCAACACGTGGTCAGAGTGATGACACGAACCTAGACCACGGGGTTGACCAGTGACCCGATTCCACCGATCGAGGCAACAACCGTATCACCGGAGCGGAGGAACTTGTTCTTGGCCGATCCAACGCCCGAGGTCGTCCCGGTGGAAATGATGTCGCCGGGGACCAGCGTTACGAAACTCGAAACAAACTCGATAATGGCCGCCACCGGGAAAACCATTTCGGCAGTCGACCCGTCCTGTTCGACCTCGCCATTGACCGTCAGGTTCAGATCCAGCGCCTGGGGATCATCACACTCGTCGGCGGGCAGCACGCACGGCCCCATCGGACAGAAGGAATCGTGCCATTTGCCATGCAACCAGTCGAAGAACCCATCCTTGGGACGTTCCGTCCGTCCCGGATTCGGTTGGAACTTTCGATCCGAGATGTCGTTGACGACAGTGTAACCGGCAACGAATTCCAGGGCGTTCGCCTCCGTCGCGCCGTGGCACTCCTTGCCGATGATCACGCCCAGTTCAAGCTCCCAGTCGATATGGTCCGGAGACACCTCGGGAATGCGAATCGGGTTGCCAGGATCGTTGAGCGTGGTGGCCGGCGGCTTCATGAAGACGTACGGGAAGGTCGATTGTCGTTCGGCTGCCTGTCCCCCGCCTTCCTCGATGTGCTTCGAATAGTTTCCCGCCAACAAGAGCAACTTCGAGGGATCGGGAACCGGCACCTTGACCTGGACCGACTCGGTTGGAACCCCGAGTTCGGCGATCCGCGCGTCTCCCTCTGCGGCCAGCGTTTGCTGCAGGCCGACGACTGCACTCCGGCCATCCCCACCGGGCAGAAATGTCGTGATCCGGTCGCAATCGGGAACATCGACACCCAGCGCTGCTGCAGCCGCCCGCACGGGCACGATGCTTTGTTCACCATAAAACCCGACAGCAACGGCACCGTTGTGTTCAAATCGACAGAGTCTCATCTCGTCTCCCCACGCTGTGGCTATAAGTCATTCTCGAGACAATTGGTCCGGAACACGATGCCTGCCAACACTGGCTCTCCGCACCGTTCATCCAACCGGGATCCTAGTGTGTCGGCCATGGGGGCCGATCGCAAACCCACCTCGCCACTGTTGGCGTGGCTCAGCCGTCGGTGATCGCATTCACGACCGCATCGAAGAACTTGTCCCTGGGATTCGTACCACCGGGACTCTGGGTGAAGACCAGCACCACCAGGTGATGGCGAGGATCAACATACGCATAAGTCCCCTCCGAACCACCATGTCCAAACACCCCGTCGGGCCTTACGGTCCACCCCAGTCCGTAGAACCGGCTCTGTTTTTTTCGTTCCTCGGGCGAATAAATCGAAGCGGTTTGTGGCCGAGTCGCCTCGGCCACTGATGCCGGCTGCAACACCTGGGCCTTCCCCAGGGTTCCACGTCCCAGGAACATCTGGCAGAACTTGAGATAATCAGAACTGGTCGAGACCAGGCCCCCCGAGCCGCGGACAAACGGGACCCGCATCTTTCCGGACTGGTCGAAACGGATCTTCCAACCCGGAAGAGGGTCGGCCGTCTTCGTCTTGGCTGTTCCGGCAGCGGGCTTGATCCGCTCGTAGACAACAGCCATGCGGTCCAGTTTCTTTTTCGGTGGCCGGTGCGATGTGTCCTTCATCCGCAACGGGCGATAGACGTGGCGGTCCAGGTACTCCTCGACAGGTTGGTGACTCTTGACCTCAATCAATGCGGCCAACGTGTTGTAACCAGGGTTGTTGTAGCTGTAACTGGTCCCCGGCTCGACAGCCGGCCCCACGTCGGCAAACCGGTCGACTTCCAGTTGCAGGTTTGGCGCTCGCGGATACTGCCGTGACTTCATTCTCAGCGGGGAAAGAAACAGCGTCTTGATCCTCAGCCCGCTGGTGTGTGACAGCAGGTGCCGAATGGTCATTTTTTGACACTTCGAGTTGTCGAAAGCTCGCAGATGCTTGCCGATGGGATCATCCAAAGCCACTTCACCGCGCTCGACCAACTGCAAAACACCGGTGGCGATGGCCGCCTTGGTATTGGATGCCATGCGGAACAGCGTGTTGGTCCGCATCGGCTGGCCGGCTTCCTTGTTGCTCCACCCCAGGGGTTCATGCAACACCACGATGCCACGACGGGCCACCAACAACACCGCACCACGAATCTCGTCGTCGTCGACCACACGGCGGTAGTCGGCCACCGCGGCGGCAAGTTTCTCCTGCGAGAGCCCCACCTCGGAAGATCGACCGGGCCGAATCGGATCAGAGGCCCTGACGCCGTGGGGAAAAATCGCTCCCACCACCAGGACCAACAGTCCGGCTCTCTCGATCGTGGCACGACATGAAGACAACATCACTTGGGTTTCCTGGACAGGGAGACGGAACCCGGGACGATCCCCGGCGGGTTTTGCATACTCAGTTGACGACCAGTACAATCCCGGTGGCTGCATCGTGCCAGATCACTACCGACGACTCAACCGGATCCGCTGGAGGCCACCTCAATGACATCCACAACACGCCGTGATTTCCTGCAGACTTCCACCGCCGCGCTGGCCACCGCCAGCCTGCCTTACTGGTTCACCTCGGCAACACCCGCCGAGGCCGCCTACCGTTCCGCCAACGAGCGACCGGTGGTCGGCTGCATCGGCACCGGCAGCCGCTGGGGAGGCGTCGGCCCACAGGCAATGCGATTCGGTGACGTGGCCGCCGTCTGTGATGTCGATGAAGCACATGCCAAGCGAGGTCAACAACGGGTCAAACGCACGCAGAAGAAAGACGGCAAGGAACCGACCGTCGACCTCTACGAGGACTATCGCAAGATCCTCGACCGGAAGGACATCGACATCGTCACCATCGTGACTCCCGACCACTGGCACTCAAAAATTGCTATCGAGGCCATGAAGGCGGGCAAGGACCTCTACTGCGAAAAACCTCTGACACTGACAATCGAGGAGGGTCGCCAGATCATCTCGGTGCTCGACAAGACCAAGCGAGTCTTCCAGGTGGGCACACAACAACGGACGGAGATGGGAGGCCGATTCCTGAAGGCGATCGCCGTGATCCGCGACGGGCGGATTGGCAAGGTGCAGAAGGTCACCTGTGACATCGGCGGATCACCCAAGAGTGGTCCACTCAAGATCGAGCCGGTTCCCGAGGGGCTCAACTGGGAGATGTGGCAGGGACAGACACCGGATGTCGACTACATCAAGCGGAGATGTCACTACCAGTTCCGGTGGTGGTACGAGTATTCCGGTGGCAAACTGACCGACTGGGGCGCTCACCACGTGGACATCGCCCAGTGGGCCATCGAGCAGAACGGCCCCGGACAGGGTCCGCTGACAGTCAAACCGGTCATCGCCGAACACCCGGTGCCGTTCAAGGACGGCGTCCCCATGGTGACCAACGAGTACAACTGCTCGCACAATTTCCAGGTCCAGTGCGATTTCCCAGACGGTGTTGAAATGAACATCGTCAGCAAATCCAAGGACGGCAACGGGATTCTGTTTGAAGGCTCCAAGGGCCGATTTTTCGTCAGTCGCGGCAAAATCGTCGGAGCCCCGATCGATGAACTCAAGACCAATCCGTTGCCCGAGGATGCGATCGTCAAGGTCTACCGTGGTAAGAAACCAACCAGCCACATGCAGAACTTCTTCGATTGCGTCAAGACCCGCGAATTGCCGATCTCGGACGTTTACACCCACCACCAGGCCCTGACCACCTGTCACCTGGCAAACATTGCCATGAGGCTGGGACGGCCACTGAACTGGGATGCCAAGTCCAACACCATCACGGGTGACCCGGACGCCAATGCTTGGCAAGGTCGAGAACAGCGGAAAGGATACGAAATCCAGGTCTGAACCAATCTCGATTGTGGTCGGACCGAAAAACCGCGGGTTCCTCGCCAGGGGAACTCGCGGTTTTTTTACGTTGGACGGCCAATCAACCGTCCAGCCCCCAGATCTCGCGAGTTCGCTCGGCGCGATGGTCCAGTGCATGCTCGGCCAACTCGTCGGCAAAAGTCGGCCGGACACCTGTCGGTGACAGGTTGGCCGTCAACATCCCACTGTCGTCTCGGCCGGTCAGTCGACTGGTGAACAGATCCTGGGATTGGTACTTGTTCGTTTCATCCAGCCCATAGACCTCGGTAATCCGTGTCACCTTGCGTGACCCATCCTCGGAGAACCTCGACAACTGGATGACCAGGTGGATGGCCGAGGCGACCTGTGCCCGGGCCACGTAAACGGGCAATTCCACGTCGGACATCAGCGACAGCGTCTCGAGACGTACCAGGGCATCTCGTGGAGACGTCGCGTGCACCGTCGTCAGACTGCCCGAGTGGCCGCTGATCATCGACTGCACCATGTCCAACGCCTCGCCACCACGAACCTCACCAACCAGAATCCGATCTGGTCGCATTCTCAGGCTGGCTCGGAACAAGTCACGGATACCCAGTCCACCCTGCCCCTGCCGGTCGGCCTGTTGACTCTCCAGGTACAGGCAATGTGTCTGGGCCAATCGCAATTCCGAACTGTCCTCGATCACCACAATCCGTTCTTCCTCGGGAATGGCAGTCGAAACCGCATTGAGCATCGTCGTTTTTCCAGTCCCGGTTCCACCGGCCACCACGATGTTCTTCCGCAACACGACGCACAATTCCAGGAACTCACGTGCCACGTCCGAGAGGCTTCCCAGCCGCACGAAATCGCCAAGGCCCATGATGTCTCGCTGGAACTTGCGAATGGTCAGGTACGTGCCACTGCGTGCACTGGGCGGAATCACCGCGTGCACTCGCGACCCATCGGGCAATCGCGCATCAAGCACCGGTCGTTCCTCGTCGATCTCACGCCCCACATACTGGGCCACGTTGTGAACCGCCGAGAGCAACGCGTCGGGACTGGCAAAGGACGCCTCGGTCCGGATCAACTGTCCCCGGCGTTCGATGTAGATCTCGCTATGTCCATTGACCATCACCTCGGTCACCGTTTCATCGTGAAGGAAGTCACGAATCGGTCCGAGAAAATAGTCGAGGCTGGCTTCGAAGATCGCTTCGCGTGACATGAGTGAAAAAAGAGACCTTGAAGGGGAGACCGGGCTAGCGAGTTGTCGTCTTGGTCACGGCACCAGCCCGACAACTCCGAAGAAAGGCGATCAGATCGGCGAGTTGCCCGGGCGAGAGGATCTTGTCGAGCCCCTTGGGCATTATCGAAACGGCCGATTCACGTATCGCCTCCACATGGCTGCGTGGCACGCGAACCTCCGAGAGATCAGCAGACTTGATCCAGATCGCCCTGGTTGTCTCACGGCTGATCACCCCCGTGTGGACACGACCTGACTGGGTGGCCAGGGTGTAAGACCGGAACCCACGGGCAAATGACGCGCTGGGCAACGCGATCGACTCCAGGAGATCTCCGGGTTGGCGGATGTCGCCGATCGTCGACAAGGCCGGCCCCACGCGTCCTCCGCGATCACCAACGGCATGACAACCGCTGCACGCTGCCTTCTTGCCAAAAAAGATGGCTCGACCACGCGCCACATCGCCACCGACCAGTTCTTTCACCTTGTCTTTCAACTCGGCTCGCCGTGCCGCCAGTTTCCCATCAACCCTGGCCAGCAGTTTCCGACCACGCTTGTGGAACGGTTCTTTCATTCGCTGGACGGATTCCAACAGGTCGGCAGCAGCCAGGCTGTCGACCGCCCTGGCGGACTCCAGGCCATCCAGCACCGCCAAAGCCACCCGGGGATCGTCAATGCCCGGGCAGGCTCGCAGCAGAACCGGAAGTTCCAGGGGGCCCGCGGTCTTGAATCGTGCGGCCACCTGGACTTGTTGTGGATTGGTCAGACGCGCCGACGCCATCACTCGTGCCGCCGCCAGCCGAGAGAGTGGTGGAATCTCGGTATCCAGTTGCTGCAGGAGAAACTCCAAACGTGTCGCACCAACAGGGGTGTCGGCCAACGCCTGCATCCCGGCAACCCGTAACGACGACACCTGCTGCACATCATCAATCAGGCTTTCCAACTCCGGGCCAATCAAACGCCTCGATGCCAGGGCCCGGACGGCTCCCTCGCGAACCACCGGGTCATCGTGTTTCAGCGATGCCACGAGCACCTCTTGCCACCCCGTGGGCAACTTCTCGAAGTTCGAGCGACCAACGACTTCGATCAACAACTGCCGGGCAGCAACGCCAAGAGACTTGTCAGCCAACCGTTCGGCCACCAGAGACTGTATGGCCGTGTCGGCCTGCTGAGACAAAAGGAATCCGCGGACCACTGCGGACCGATTGGCATCGATCGTTTTCTCGGCCAACCACGTCCCCAGCAATGCACGGGTCTCGGTGGCCCATCCCTCGTGACGCCCGATCACCTCCAGCGTCGCCGTCTGCAAGCTGGGGTCGTCAGTGTCCAGCAGTGGCACCACCATCTCGCGAGTCAGCTTGCCGTCGGCCATCTGGTCGAGTGCCATCAGGGCGGCGCGCCTGACGGTTGGTCGCCGATCCGACAGCAACGGTCGCGTCGCAGCCGCATCATTGTTTCGGATCACCGCGTAGAGCAGGGCGTGTTCCTCGAACCGGTCGATCCCCGGGCGAGCCGAGGCGGCCAGCAACGACGCGATCGTCGGAGATTTCGCCTCGGAGGTGCCGGAAATTCCCGCCACCTGCAAGATCTGTCCAAGCGCTGTCGCCGCCTGGCGACGAACCGCTGCCGAGACGTCACCAGCAAGCAATTCGGCCAGCCGGGGCACCGCGGCACGATCGTTACGCGTTCCCAGCGACCGCGACGCCGCCACTCGCACATCCGGCGACTCATCCGTCAGTGCCGTTCGCAGTGGTCCCAACGAACCGTCCTTCTCGATACGTGACAATGCCCAAACGGCCCCGAGCCTGCGGCGATGCGTCCGGGATCCCCGCTCGGCCAGAACGCTCTCGAGTGTCGCAATCGCGTCACTGCCAGCCTGGGCCAACCGATCAATCACCCGCTCTCGAACCACGGGCCGAGCGTCATCGAGGTGCCGTGCCAGGGCCGCGGGAGTCAGCCGCGCCGCGTCAAGAAATCGGCCACGCGGGTCCTTCACCTTGTGCGCTCCGCGACGCCGAATCCGGTAAATCGCTCCGTGAATGTCCGGCTTGGCCACCTTCGAGACCGGGCAGCCAATGCGGAACCAGCCTCCGGTATCGATCACCAGCAAACTGCCGTCAGCGTCCTCGAGAACATCGGTGGGATGAAAGTCAGGATCGTCGCTGACCAAAAAATCGCTCTCGGTCGTCCGGAATGTCCCGCCATCGCGAACGACCACGCTACGAGCCACCTTGTGAGTATTGAACAGCGTCGTGAAGAGATTGCCCTGGAATCCCGGGCCGAATTCGGTGGACCGGTATCGTGTCATTCCCGAGACAGCCACGTGACCCATCCGGGCCAAGGGCGGCATCAATGGCCCGGTCTTGGGGAACTCGGCCACGCACGCCTGGTCAAACCGCGGATACGCTCCGCCGTCGACCCAGTGGACCAGGCAATCGACTCGTGGACGCCCCAAGAAGATGTTCACACTGCCAATCATCTCGCCGGTCGAAAGGAAATCGACCTCGACCGGATTGTCCATCCCACCGCCACACCAGGTCCGCACGTCGCTGCCGTCGAGACGGCAACTGAAGATCCGAGCAGCCTTGCCCTTGCTGGTCAGTTGACCGTCCTTGTCACGAAACTCGTGCCCGTGACGTCCATCGCACCAGTACAACCGTCCATTGGGCCCCAGGAAGCAACCGTGGACACTGGCGGCATTGCCACTGAAACCGAACGTGTCAACCAGGATCGTCCGCTCGTCGGCCACACCGTCATCGTCCAAATCTCGCAAACGCCAGATGTTGGGCGGACTGGCCACGTACAACGCGCCCCGGTGCCACAAGGCACCCATTGGCAACGTCATTTTGTCGGCAAAAACCGTGCTGCGATCGAACACCCCATCCCCGTCGGTGTCGGCGATCATTCGGATCAGGTTGGGGGGATCCTTGAGCAGGTCACCGGAACGGATGTTCTCGCCGGAACTCGCCGCGATGAAGAGACGCCCGCGGTGGTCAAAACCGGCCAGCATCGGGTGCTTGACCAGCGGCGAGGCCGCTGCCACCTCGATCGTGAATCCGTCGGGCACCCGGGGGAGGCCGCGAGGTTTTCCCGCCGCATCGAGTGGTTGATCACCGGACACCAGCAAGGCAATCGCCAGGACAGTCACCCCGGCGGCCATCTCCAGCTTGCTGTGATTCATCTCGACGTCTCGGCTTCTAGAAATGAGGCTGATGGACCGATCTTACCCGTCGTCGGATCCCTCTCGCCACGCCAATCACCCGCAACGATCAATCGGTCCGACCCCGGATGCGTTGCAATCGCCGCCTGGCCGCGGCCCGTTTGACCAGTTCGTCGACGATCACTCCGGCCAGGATGACCGCTCCGATGATTGCGTATTCAATGTACGTGGGCATCCAGTCGACCAGCGTGATCATGTTCTTCAGCACCCGCATCAGGGCCGCTCCAATCACCACCCCCAGGATCGTCCCCTCGCCCCCTCTCAGGCTGCAACCACCCAGTACGGCGGCGGCGATCGCATACAGTTCGTAGAAGTTTCCGAAGTCAACCGGCTGGGCCGAGTTGATATCAAGCACGAAAAGGACCCCACCCAATCCGGCCAGCCCGGCACAGATCACGTAAGCCAGGATCGTCATCCGTTGGGTATTGATCCCGCTGTAACGAGCCGCTTCCTCGTTGTTCCCCATCGCCAGCAGGTAACGGCCATAGATGGTGTGATTGAGAAACACCGATGCCAGCACACCGACAACCAACAGGATCACCAGTGGTGCCGGCAAACCAATCTCCGGTTCCACTCGTTCCAGAACCACCACTCTCAGGCCGGTCCACTGCCCCGGGCGAGCTGCTCGAATGGTCGCCAGTGAAGGAACGGTCAGTTCTTGACGGGTTTCGGTGGCCGCCACGCTGATCTCGTCGACCGCTGACCAGTTCGTCCCGTCAGCGGTCGCCTCGACCCGCACCCGGCTGGTTGCTTCGGGCAGGTCCACCCGCACCACCCGTTGCTGATCGGCCTCGATCGCAATGATCTCCTGTGACGACATCGTCATCACGCCCCAGAACAACAATCCCAGTCCCATCACCGCCAACGAGACCGGTGCCGCCAGGGCTCCAACTAGCGACTCGGCTGTCCCGGATCGCCGCTGGTTGACCCACGCCCACGTGACTCCTCCAACCAGCAACATTCCACCCGCGACAAGGAGTCCCCAGACCAGGGGAATTCGAGCCAACTCGGCCGTCACGATCAGCTTCAGTGTTGGATACTCATCGATCAGCCCTTGCGTCTGATCCTGTGTGAAGCCCCGCGTGATGCCACGGTAGAGCAACAGCCCACACAGCGTGACGACAAACGGCTGGAGCTTCAGTCGGGCGATCAGGAGACCATGAAACAGTCCAATCGCCAGGGAGACTCCCATCACGATCGCCAAAGCGACGGGGACACTGGTCCAAGGCTGACGGTCCAACCCGACCACCCCGGCCACGTTCTCCGGAGGCTCCTCGGACAATTCCACCCGAGCCCCCTCGACAGACACCACCCTGGCCGTGGCCGCCTCGCGACCATCCTCCAGTACAAAAGTCACTCGGTCACGTGGGGCCAGCGGCTGGCTGGCGTCTCCATGAGTCTTGCCGGAAGTACTGAATACCAGCGTGGGACCGTCGACGGTTACCGGAAGAACACGGACCAGACGACCACCAGTCGCATCCAGGGCCGGACGTGGTTCGACCTGGATCTCCGACGAGCCAACACGACTGACCCGGTACAGCCCGTCGTTGTCAGACGTCGAACCGGACAGCCGTACCCGATCACCGGCCGACAATTCCGTGGGAGGGCGTGCCAACTGCACCGCACCGGACTCCGCAACAACCCGAGTCACCGAGATCTCACCGATGGCCACGTATTCGACCTGCAGCAGAAACGGCAGTCCACAACCGACCAGGCAGATGATCGAGCCAATCGAGAGATCGATCCCACCGGTGATAATCACGAAAGCGACGCCGATGGAAATGATGCCAAACAGCGCGGTCCGCTTCATCAGGTTCTCAAGGTTGAACGGCTTGAGGAACGCGTCGCTCATCAATGCTGTCGCCAAGAAAACGAACAGCAACAGGCCCAATATCCCCAGGACGGCTTTCATTGAACCACCCCCGTCGCCAACTTCATCACTGACTCCTCCCCCTCACCACCGGCCAACACCTCCCGGTGCAGTTCCCCGGCGATCTTCCCCTCGTGCATGACCAGCGCACGATCCGACATCCGCAGCACCTCTTCCATCTCGCTGGAAACAAACAGGATAGCGACTCCCCGGGCCGCGAGTTCCTCCATCAGCGAGTAGATCTCCTGCTTGGCTCCCACGTCGATCCCCCGGGTCGGCTCGTCCATCAACAAGACACGAGGTTCCATGGCCAGCCACTTGCCCAGCACGACTTTCTGCTGGTTGCCCCCGGAGAGGTACTGAACAACCTGTTCGGGACCGGGTGTCTTGACCCGCAATCGGTCGATCATCTCCGACCCAATGCCCTGCTCACGACCACGATCGAGAAACCCTCCACGGGCATCCCGTTTCAACGACGGCAAACTCATGTTCTCGCGGACCGACATCTCCAGCACCAGTCCCTGTCGCTTACGATCCTCGGGAACAAGAGCCATGCCCGCGGCAATCGCCGCCCACGGATCCTGGGGCAACAGTTCCTCACCGCCAATCCGCAATTCTCCGTCCACCGCCGGCGTGATTCCAAAGAGTGTCATCAACAACTCGGTGCGTCCGGCACCAACCAGGCCGGCCAATCCAACAATCTCGCCGGCCCTGACACTGAAATCGAGCCGGTGACTGGGAAACGCCGGAGACCTCAGACCGGTTGCTTCCAGCACCACCTCGCCAGGCACGCGATCGGCATGTGCACTGAGTTCCTCGATATCCCGGCCGACCATCAACCGGACCATGGCGTCGTGCGTGATTTCTTCCTGGACCAGCTCACCGGCATTGCCTCCATCCCGAAGCACCGTGACACGATCGGCCAAGCGGGTGACTTCACCGAGCCGGTGCGAGATGTAGACGATGCTCTTTCCCGCGTCCCGCAGTTGTTCGATCACCTCGAACAGACTCTCCGCCTCGCTCTGGGAAAGACTCGAAGTCGGCTCATCCATGATCAGCACGCGAGCATCCACCGACAGCGCCTTGGCGATCTCCACCATCTGCTGGCGGCCGATGGGAAGTTCCGAGACCACCGTCGAGGGATCGACTGCCAGGCCAACCATTTCGAGAAATCGCCGCGACTGCTCATGGGTCCTGGCATGGTCGATCAGCAACCCGGCCGGTCCACGCCGGGGCTCTCGCCCCAGGAAGATGTTCGAGGCAATGTCGAGGTTGTCGGCCAGGTTCAATTCCTGGTGAATCAACGAGACACCGGCCGCCAGTGCCGCCTCAACTCCATCCAGTTCCACCGGCCGGCCATCAACGAACAACTCTCCCGAGTCGGCCGGCTGCACACCGGCCAGGATCTTCATCAGTGTACTCTTCCCGGCTCCGTTCTCGCCGATGACCGCCAGCACCTCGCCGGGATAAAGCACCAGGTCAACGCGATCCAACGCCAGGACACCGGGGAACTGCTTGCTGACGGCACGGACCTCCAGCAACCGGGCTCCCGCGTCATCGCGGTTCCCCTCGGAGGCCGAGCCGCGATCTGTCGTGGCGTGAGACATCGCGTGGCGGACACCTGGTGGAACGGGCCTAGCGGCCTTCGAGGACCTGGTCAGCAGGATCAAACCGCGACGGGTCGACCGACCGACCCAGGAGGGCGTCGATCACCCCCTGGCGTCGCCGACGGGCATTGTCCTGCTCCAGACGACCGATGAACAACATCACCTTGCCGCCCTTGGGCAAGGCTTCGCGAATCAACTCACCGCACATCCGACCGGCGGTGTAGTTGTCCATGCCGATGTAGACCAGGCGATTGGCCTTGGGCGCGTCGGAGTCGTGAGTGATCAGCCGGGTCTTCTCGGCAGCCTGGTTGAGCAAGTCCACCTGGTTCTCGGCATCGATCGGGCTGACGGCGATCCCCTGCACACCACGGGTGATCAGGTCCTCGATCATCCGCTTCTGGTCAGCAATGCCCTCGGCCGGCATCAACACGTCGGTGTTGACCCCCAGATCATTTCCGGCAGCGACCACGCCCTTGGAGGCGATGGTCCAGAACGACGCCACTCCGTTTGTGACATAGGCAAACCTCGGCTTGCCCTCCTTGACCTCGTTCTTGGCGGCGCCTCCCACCTTGGCCTTCAGATCGGTCCAGAACTCGTCAACATCGGCCTTGCGAATCTGTCGAGCCGGGATGTCGATGAACTTGTTCTTGGGAATCACGTCTTTCTTTCCACTCTCCAGTGCCGCCAGGACTTCGACGGACTTGTACCCGTACATGTAGGGGTTCTGAACCACCGTGCCGTACACGGTTCCCTCTTTGATCCCCTGCAACGTCTCGTCAGCCTCGTCGAAGGCGATCACCTGAACCGTCTGATCCTCGCCCAGGCGGTCAGCCTGCTTGAGCGCCTCGAGGATGGCCGGCGGGTTGTAGGCGAAAAGGCCAACCATGGCCGAGATGTCCGAGTGTCTCGCCAGCGTGTCCTCGACATTGGCCTTGGCCTGGGCCCGGTCAAACTGGTCGGTCAGGGTTCCCAACACAATGTAATTCCCCGCCTCCTGCTCCTTGGTCTCGACCTTCAGCAACCCGCCACCGGTGCCCGAGTCAACGGCGGGAGCCGGGGTGCTCGTATCCGTGCAGCCGGACAGGCCGATCAGCGAAAGAACCAGGGTGAGGGTCGTCAGGAGCCATTTCATCGGGCAAGTCTCCGGTGTCTCTTTGTCTCGTTGAGGCGGCCAAGGTCCGCCTGGACTCGTTCTCACCATCTTGACGGTCACCCGGAGCCGCGCCAACGCATGCCGCCCAAGTCGTCGGACTTCCGTTTTCTCCGAATGACTCCAATTGTCCCCAACCGTGTCCCCGGCTAGAATTCCCGCGACGTCAGCGGTCAGCTGTTCCGCTCCGTCCGACCAGGGTTTGGTCCACGATCTACTCCCGGGGGGGTTCCAGTGTCCTCGTTTGATGCCGAGTCGAATTTTGCGGCCGACGAGGAATTCGCCAAGCTGCTGATACGGCAGGACGACGTCAACCTGGAAGTCGCGGCTCTCGAACTCGCTCGCGACGGTCACCGTTCCCTGGACTTCGCTCCCACGCTTGGCTGGTTCGACGACCGCGCCACAGAACTGGCAGGCCCCATGGCCCGCGCGGCCGACGAGCAGGGCATGCTCGAGGCCCTGGCCGGGTGTCTCTCGGGCAGCCACGGCCTGACTGGCAGTGCCGAGGCCTTTCAAACCGCAGAGGGCAGCTTTCTGCCCGAGGTCATTGCCAGTGGCCACGGAATCCCGATCAGTCTCTCTGTGATTTACATTGCCGTGGCGCAACGATTGAATCTGCCGCTGCAAGGTGTCGCCGCTCCGGTCCACTTTCTGTGTCGACTCGAGGCCCCTGCCGGGCCACTCTTCCTGGACGCGTTTTCAAGCGGACGTGTCATGGAACTCGACGAGTGCCTCGACTGGTTGGGACGGCTGACCGGACTGGCAGAGGAACAACTCGCCCCGGCACTGGGTCCC
>CAWVUS010000070.1:0-18614 GCA_963933195.1 uncultured Planctomycetaceae bacterium | reverse complement strand
CCTCGCCGTCCTTGTCCTCGCCGTCCTTGTCCTCGCCGTCCTTGTCCTCGCCGTCATTTTTCTCGGCATCCTGCCGGTCGATTTTTTTGACGAGATCCTGGGTTTTTTTAGCGGCCTCTGCCTGCCGTCGAGCGACCTGATCAGCCGCTTCTCCGCGATCGTTGCCGGTCCGCGCTCGCTTGTGTTTCCCGATCACCGAGCGAAGGTTTTTCAGCAGGTCCTTGACCCTCTCCTGCTCTTGCTTAAGCGAGTCCTTCAAGTCGTCGCTCTGGAGCAGGATCAACAGCGCCTGGAGATTGGCCACCACGTCGGCCTGGGCACCAACAGCGTCGCCGAGCCGTTGCTCACCGGACAACAATGCCGTGATCCGATCGAGGTTGTTCGAGATGTTGTCGTCACGACTCTGGCCATATGCCCGCTTGAGCAACTCAGCTCTTTCAGCGTCGTTGTCCCGAAGAAACTCTGCCAATTGCAGCAATTTCTTCTCGAACTTCTTGTAGCGAGACGTGATGTTCTGTTGTTGCCCATCGAGACCCCGATCGCGTCTGATTTTACGAGCCGGTGTCTTCTTGGAGTCGGCTTTCAGTCCAACGTCTTTCTTGGGCGCGACTGGCTTCCCGGTGTCCTGGGCCGAAACGAGAATGGCAAAGACAACGAGTTGTCCGGCCAGGAGTGAAGCGATGCGGATGTTCATGAACGGTCTCCCACAACAACCTCGATCACCTCCACAGAATTACCAGCCCGATGGCCAGACAACTCGGTAAGAGGATTCCGTCTTCGACGTGACTCAGGGTTTCGGTTTCTCGTCTTTAGCTGCCGGCTTCTCAGCAGGTTTCTTTATCCCGCCGAGTCCAGAGCCGTTGAGTTTTTTGATCAGGTCTTTTTTCCGTTGTTCGCGGGTCTTCTCGAGCAGTTTCTCTTCGTCGTCAATGATCTGCTTGAGCAGTTTGAGAGCCTCCTGGTAGGTCTCCAACTTCTGCATTTCTCTGAGCACTCGCCGCATCCGCTCGAGCAGAGCCTGCAGCGAATCAGTAGCGGTGTCGATCGTCTCCAGCGACGGGTTGGCACCATTACGCGAAGCACGGGCCAGGGCCCGCAGTGTCGTCTCGGCTTCAGTGTAGTCTTCAGTGGTGATCCGTTGTAGAGGTTTCAGCACACCCTCGTCGATTCGCATCAACGTCTGCTGGGTGTGGACTCCGTTATTGATCAATTCGTCCCGGATATCGGCGAAGCCATCGGCTATCGCAACGGTTTCGTTGTGTCCACGAACCACTTCGTTGATCGACCGTTCGGCCGGGTTCACCTGTTCACCATTCTCGTCATCCCCGTTGCCGTCGGACGGCTTGTTTGTCTCGTCAACCTGGCGGCGGTAACCCAACAGGTTTTTGTGAGTCCGATCGATGTCGTCGATGACCTGTTCGAATCGCTGACGGAGTCCCAGTTCCTTCTGGATCAGCCCAAACTGGAGATCTTCATTCGAAACGATCTTGAAGACATGAATCGGACTCGAGCGTGTTGAATGAGGGCCGTTCTTGTCGTCAGCATCGTTCGCCACAAGGCTGACAACCAGTTTCTGCCCAATGGTGGGTTCTGGATTGAGTTGACGCAGATCGAACCAGACGGCCTGTTCATGCTGCGGCGCCTTCAGGACATCGTCCCGTGGAATATCCTCACGAGCCGTTGTCAGCAGAAATTCGCGAGGCCGCCCCGTCGCGGGTCGTGACAACGACCGTTTCAGCCAGTTGTTGCCAAGTTGGTCGGGCCGCGTCTCACCGTCAACGACCTGGTATTCGAAGTGCACCTCGTCGACGCCGTAATCGTCCCGGACGACGCCGGCGATTGGAATCCGCGCGATCCGAGTCACCTCGCTACCAATCCCGCGCAACGTGGTCTCGATCTCGGGTGGCTGATCCACGATGCCATTGATCGTCAACCGGGAGGGGTCGCGGCTCAGGATGTCGTCGGTATCGAGAATCGCGACCCGGATCTGTACATCAGGTGGCAACGGTATCGGCCCCGCCAGCGGCGGAATCTCTGCGTCGGTCGAAGCTGCAAACAACTGTTCCAGATTTTCGCGGGCCTTTGTACCAACAAGCAAAGGCACCTTCAGAAGTCGCGAGGGCCATTCAAGCGAGCCGTTCTTCGTGGTCCGCAGCAATTGGCCCGGATCAATTGTTCGTCGCCTGACCGCCTGCCCGTCTTCGGTTCGATGCTCGAACCACGCCCGAGGCACCCCGTCTTTCTCTTCAATCTCCAATCGAAAATCGTCGAACTCGACCCGCACTCCGACAAACGGTTTGTTGGTCCTGGCCTGCAACAGCACGTCCGTCTCCAGCGGCAAGTCAATCTGAATGCCCTGCACCGGCCGTCTCGACCGCTGCGACACCTCTCCGGGTGGATTGATTCCCGTGTATTCGGGGTACCGACAGTCGAGCACAATTTGTTCCAGCGTCGGTGGTTCAACCACCCGGACCCGGTAGGGGTGGCGATTGATGTAATCGCCTCCACTGACCCAGAACGTCAGGTCTTCGAGCAGCCCAGCCCGAGTGAATCGGAACTGGTTCGGACCTCGTTGTGAACAGATTCCGCGGCCCGAGCCTCCAGCCTGGCGATAGGTCACCTCGACGTCCGTCAACGGTCCGATCTCGGGATGAGACGGATCGGACTTCACCTCGATCGCCAGCACCAGGTCGTCACCACGAGGATGGGGATACGGTGTCTCGACGTCGATTGGAATATCCGAGCGGGACGGTCCACGAACGACCGTCACCACCAGTTGATACTCCCGCGGCCAGTAGGAGGTCTTGAGCCCCAGGAAACCATCGGCCCAACGGGTGATGACCGCCGAATCGGCCATGGCGAGTCCGCCAATCGAAACCACCAGCCCGACGGCCATCATCACGGCTCGCCGCAGCGGCCGTTTCTGAAACACGTCCCCCACCTCGATCCGGCGACTCGCCTCGGCCACGTCCCGCCGGGTTCGGTCGAGCATCGCCCGCCCCAGCGGGGTCAATGACTCGTCTCCCGCCTCGGCCATCTCGATGGCCGTGATCAACCGATCATCCAGTTCGGGAAAACGACGTTCCAGGACCAATGCCAGGCCGCGGGAACGGAAGCGGCGTGCCCACCGGAGCACGATCCAACCGACCGCAACCACCGAGGCACTACAGACCACCAGCACGTCAAAAACTGCCCGAAACCAGACGGGCAACTCCAGACGGCTGATCCGGAACCAGGCCCAGTCCAGTCCGAGGCTGACCCAGAAAAGTACCGCCAGCAACACCAGCACCAGCGCGAAGCCCTCGACAACGACGTACAGCCGAATTCGTCGTTTCAAGCCGCCCAGCACGTCGGTAACGGCCGAGGGGACACCGGTGGCGATTTCTCCTGCTGCCATTGATGTCGGCGGACTACTCATCGATTCGATCTCGTCGTGGCCATTGTCTTCATTCTATCCGCACCCGCCGTGGTCTCATGCCAGTTTCAGTAACTTTCGCGTGGTCCATTCCAGGCACAGCAGGCCCACAAGCAGGTAAAGCACCCAGGCCCGATCCCACAACGGAGAAGGACGGCCCTTGTCGACCAACAACTCCGTCCCCAGGTTGGGAAGACTGGCCGGCAACGTCTCCGCCTCGGCCAGGTCCAGGTACTCTCCTCCAGTCCCCCGGACCAAACCGGAGAGCAGAGGACGATTTTGCCGTGGATCGATCGACTCCAGATCTGGCAACACCACGTCGATTCGGCCTGCCAATCGCTCATCCTCCTCGGGAGGAATCGGTACAGCCAGGCGGAACGTACCCGGCTGGCTGGCCCGGAAACTGCCGACATACTGTCCCGGCCGATTGGGCTGCTGCCTCAACTCGTTGAGCCCCAGTTGACGCCCATCCGGACCAAACAACTCGATCGCCACCGTCTCCTCGGTGAGATCCTGAAATTGTGGATCGAGCAGGTGCGCTCGGAGAGTGATGGTTTGGCCGAGCAGGTACTCGGTGCGATCCAGCAGCAACGTCCCACGGTTGGTCCCCCGCTTCAGCCTCGCCTGGCCGAGTTCTCGGATCGCCTTGATCCAGAACCTGTCGAAGAGCTCCTCCTCCAGGGCCCGCAATCGCCACAGTTCCGGAGAACCCACGTAGAGCACGCGACCACTGCCGTAAAACTGCGAGGCCATCAACACCGGACGATCGCTGCCCGGATCGGAAAACCTCGCGTACACCAGTGCTCCGTCCTTGGGCCCGATCGTCGGAAAACAGCGAAACACCCCGTCGAATTCTCCCCAGGCTTCCATCGGATCGGCCGTGTCATCGGAGAGGTGCAAAAAGGCAGCGTCCAAGCCGTCATCGGAAAATTCGACCGGCCAGGCCTGGTCAGCCGTTCGAGTGAGATTGGTTTCCAGTGGAAGGGGTTCGAGGATCACGGGGTACAACGTGCGAATGTCATCCAGGGGAGCCGCCGCGTCGGCCAACTCGGGGGTGAACACGTCACCGGCCACCACCAGCAAGCCCCCGGCCTGCTTTTCGATCCACTCGACGAGCATCTCCCGACGCGTGTCCGGAATCGCCTGCCAGTCGGGGTCGAATCCAATGATCACGTCGTAGGCAAACAGTTCTTCGCGAGCCTCGGGAAACTGTTGCAGGACCCGGTCGGCATCCTGGCTGATCGCGTCACCCGGTTCGGCTGTCTGCAGCAAGACGTCGATCTCGATCCCCGGGTGCCGGAAGAGCATGTTCCGCACGAATCGGTAATCCCGCATCGGACCGCCGGCCAACAGCAGGACCTTGAGCTTGCGTTCGGTGACATTGATCAACCGTCGCCGGTGATTGTCATCGGAGGAGAGTTCGGTGATACCCGCCGGGGTGACGGCGCGAACAAGAAATTCGAACCGGCCCGCCGTTTCAGGCGTCAGGTCGAATTTCACCTCCACCGGCCCCGCATCGGGAGGAAGCTGTACGGTCCTGGAATCGACCTTTTCATCGGGTTCCCCTTCGCCCGACTCGGGTTTTTTGAGCAATTCGATCTGGACGTCCTTTCCCAGCACGCCAGCCCCCTGCCCCTTGACGAATACGCTGAAGCCGTAAGCATCGCCGACATGCACGTCCGTCGGTGCCTGCACGTTGACCAATTGCACGTTGTCGGGCAGTTCCAGGCTCCCAATCCCCACGGCAAACAGTCGGATTTTGCGACGAACCGCCAACTGTCGGGCCGCGCCGGGATCGGTACCGGCATTCGAGGCCCCATCGGTCATCACCACCACTCCGGCGAGTCCGTCACCGCCTTCACGTTGCAGGACGGTCAACACCGCCTCACCCACGCGAGTCTCCAGTCCTCCACCACGTTGGCTCGTCTCACCATCCTGCGTTACCGTCCACGGCCGGATCGCCCGGTCCCAGTCGGCCACCTTGGGCAACACCACGGTGGCGGCACCAGGTGCCGTTTCATCGCTGGCCGGCCGGCCCCGCGGATCCCGGCTGGCAAACTCGAAGACCGGTTCCTCGGCCAGGCCGGCGTCGAACGTGTAGACCCGCACATGATGGTCCTGGCTCAACGTCTTGACCAGGTCCGACTCGGAGAGAAGTTCCCGTAGCGCCAGGGCACGGGTCCGTTCGCTCGGCCCTCCAGCGGTCCCGGGTTTCTTTTCTGGAAAACTCATCGACAACGACGTGTCGACCAGCAGGATCACCCGCGACGAACGAAACGTTCTCTCGCTCTCGCGCTCGCGAGGATTCAGGAATACCAGCAACAGGCCAGCGATCACAGACAGCCGGAGCAGCAACAGCCACCCGGTCCACACCCGCGACATGTCGCGGGTGTCCCTGAGATAACAGCCCACCACAAAAGCCAACACCAACCCGGTGACCAACACCAGGCCCGCCCAGCCCCACCCTGTCTCGGGAACATTCCACTCGATCTCGCGGATGGTCTCCTCGACGCCCAGCAGCGTGACAATCATGCCGCGCCTCCCCGGGCCATCGCCCTCGACGGATGAAAACTCAGCCGATAACTCATCACCTGTTCGATCAACAGCACCAGTACCAGCAAGCCAAGAATCCACTCGCGGACGTCCTGGTCCGATTCCTCACCGGCCAGCCACTCGGTCGCACCGGCCTCCTGGATCTTCACCCCGTCGGCCAGTTCCGGTCCGAGCGACTTGCGGATCGCTCCCGTTTCGACCAGGGCCAGTTGCCCTTCATCGCGTCCCGTGTTGTAGGCGAACCACCGTTCGACGTTGATCTCCTCGGCCACCAACCGCACCCGATAAATCCCCGGATAATCGGTCCGGTCATACTCAACGACCCGACGAAGTGTCGGCGGCGCATCACCGGGAGCCCCGGCCGCCGAACCCGCTGCAGTACCGTCGGCAGGTGCCGTCCGTACCGATCCGGCCTGCACCTGGAATTCCGCGGTGACCTGCCCCGAATTCTTCGGCGGTTCAATTCGAACAGCCGGGCCGAAACGAGTGGGATCCAGCTCCAGGTGAATCGGTGCTCCCGACTCGCGTTGTGGCAAGACCCGGTCAGAGCGTGAGATGTACTTCTGCAGTTCAAAGTGGAAAGGAACGAAGCTGCGGTATTGCGGAAAATTGGTCCAGTCGGTGCCGCAACTTGTCAGGCACGTGATGATACGACCTCGCCCCAACCGGTGTTCCAGCAACAGCGGGTCACGAGTCCGCAAACGAGCGATCGTCGTCACCGAATCGTCCCGACGACGGTCGTCCTTTTGCCAGTCGTCGACAACCGGGAAGAAACGAAACACCCGGGTCGCCTCGATTTCCGGATTCTCCTGCCCTTGCAGTCCGGCCAGCATCGGGTGCTCGGTCAATTCCAGGTCCGGCCCCGGAGCCGCCACGTCATCGCGAACCAGTTCCCGGGGTGAATCAGCCAACGGCACCGGGAACAGGCCCTTCCCCTCGGCGTACAGCAGGCTGTTGTAGGAGGCGGGATTGACCGCATCTCCCGTGTACCAGACCAGTCCTCCCCCACCACGCACAAACGTCTCGAGCGATTCGATCGCATCCGGAGTCAGTTCCGCAACGTTCAGCATCAGGACACTCTGAAAATCATCGATGCTGTTTCGGTAAAGATAATCGGGAGTGGCAACAACCGTCTGGTAGCCGGAGGCCTGCGGATTGGCCGCCAGTGCCAGCGTCGGAAAGATCCCTTCCTGGTCGGTCGGGTCGCCCTCGATCACCAGCACGCGGTTGGCCGAAGCCACCTCGACGGCCAGGTGCCGCGTGTTGTCCGCACGCAGGGCGTCGCCGGGCAAGGTCACCTCGACACGATGCTTGCCCGGGAGATCGAACGTGACCTCGAAAGATTGTTCAACCACCTGGCCGGCTTCGACCCGCTCGAGAGTCACTTCCAGCGGCAATCTCTCGCCATCCACGCTGACCGACATGTTGACCCGGCCAATCAGTGTGTCGCCATGATTGGCCACCGTGGCGGTCAATCTGACCGGGACCCGTGCGGTGGCCACCTGCAATTCGCCGTTCAACCCGGTCACCGCCAGGTTGTCGTGCCGGTCGGAAATGGTTCGAACCAGGTTGACGGTGACTCCGTCGCCGTCCAGTTTCTCGATCTGCTCGACAAGGCGGGTGCTGTCCTGCCAGTCGTGCTGGCGAAAGTCAGAGACCACGTGCAGGTGCTTGACGCCGGTGGGTTGCTTGGCCAGCAACTGCGCTGCGGCATCAAGTCCGTCCGAGAGATCAACGTGACGGAAGGAGCACGGCAAGGACTCCAGGCGTGTTTTCAATTCTCCCTGGAAACCACGATCGATGCGTTGTTCGAGGTAATCCGGCTGAGTGATTCGTGAGAGCCGCAACACGGTGAGACGCTGCGCGCCGCCCTCGGCCACGCTGGCGGCCACCAGCCCCTCGATGACCGCCTTGCCCTCGTCAAACGCGTTCGTTTCATTCCACTCATCCTGCATCGACGCCGTGTCGTCCAACAGCACCACGTGATGCACGTCGGCACCCTGCAACAACGCCAGCGTCGAAGGATCCAACACCAGGCGGGCGATCAGTGCAATCAGGCCCATCACCATCAGGATCCGCAACAGCAGCAGCAACAGTTGTTCCACCAGGATGCGGCGACGGTTGCGTTGCTGGCTTGCCAGCAGAAACTCCATCGCCGCAAACTCAACACGCCGGAACCGGTAGCGATTGATCAAGTGAATGATCACCGGGGCCGACACCAGCGCTGCGGTGCCCAGTCCCAGAAAACCGGCGTTGAGGAACCACGAACCCATCGAATGTCAGCTCCGGATCGATTGCCGCATGCCGATGCGGTGGTTGAGATAGTGAGCCAGGGCCGCGTCCAGGTGTTCGCTGGTGCGAATGGTCTGAAAATCGATCATTTCGGCGGCACAGCGAGTTCGCAATTCGCTGCGAAACGCTTCGACCGCCTCCAGGTAACCAGTCCGCAGGCTGCGGGGATCACAAACCAGTTCGCCGGCTTCCTCGAGCCCCTCGAACCGCGTGGTGCCAGTGAAACTGAAGTCCAATTCCTCGTCGTCCATCACGTGAAAAATCAGCACGTCGTGCCCACGTCGCCTCAACATCCGCAGGCCCCGAAACAGGCCCTCGCGAGGAACAAACAGGTCGGACACGATGACAACAATTCCACGACGACGCTGGGCCGCGGCGACCTCCTCGAGAATCCCGTAGATGTCTGTCTTCTGTGCCGGGTCAGGAGCATCCAGGGCCGCCAGCAAACCCACGAGGTGGCTGCGGCGACTGCCGAAATCCACCCGGCCACGAACGGCGTCGTCAAACACGGTCAAACCCACCGCGTCCTGCTGACGCAACAGCAGGTAGGCCATGGCCGCGGCCACCGTGCAGGCGTACTCGTACTTGTTCAACGCCCCGGTGCCAAACCGCATCGACTCGCTGCAATCAACCAAAAGCGACGTCCGCAGGTTGGTCTCTTCCTCGTACTGCTTGATGAAATACCGGTCCGTCTTGGACCAGACTTTCCAGTCAATCCGGCGCACGTCGTCACCGGGAACATACTCCCGGTGCTGGACGAACTCGACCGATTGGCCGAGATAGGGACTTCGGTGCAGTCCGGAAAGAAACCCCTCGACGATGTGCCTGGCACGAACTTCGAGCCGGGCAATCCGCGAGATCTCCTCAGGCCGCAAAAATCTTCTGGAGTCGCGGGTCACTGGTCAGCTCGCCTTCCTTGCTGGGCGTCTCGGCAACCAACCTCTCGATCACCGTGTCAGGAGTCACTCCCTCACTCTCGGCCGCGAAGTTCGTCACGATGCGGTGCCTGAGCACCGGAGCGGCCAACGCCTGGATGTCCTCGGTCGAGACATGCGTCCGGCCGGCCAGTAAGGCCCGGGACTTGCCTCCCAACAACAGGAACTGCACCGCACGTGGCCCCGCACCCCAACTCAACCAGTTGTTGATGAACTCGGGACACCCCGGTTGATCCACCCGTGTCTGGCGAACCAGTGCCAACGCGTAATCGACCACGTGATCGGTCACCGGCACCTGCCGAACGATCTGCTGCAACTCGAGAATCTCCTTCCCCGAAAGAACCGGATCGACCTCCGACTCACCTCCGGAGGTGGTCTGCTTGGCGATCTGCCGCTCCTCCTGGAAGTTCGGATAGTCGACGACCACCTTGAACATGAACCGGTCTTGCTGAGCCTCCGGCAGTGGGTAGGTCCCCTCCTGCTCGATCGGGTTCTGCGTGGCCAGCACGAAGAACGGGTCGGAGAGTTCGTGACGGTCCCGGCCCACGGTGACCTGGCGTTCCTGCATCGCCTCGAGCAACGCCGCCTGTGTTTTCGGAGGTGTCCGATTGATCTCGTCGGCCAGGATCACCTCGTGGAACAACGGGCCCTCGATGAACCGAAACGCCCGTTCCCCCGTCTCGCGGTTCTCCTGCAACACGTCGGTCCCGGTGATGTCGGATGGCATCAGGTCGGGTGTGAACTGAATCCGCGCGAAGCTCATCGACAGGCTTCGCGACAGCGTGCTGATCATCAGTGTCTTGGCCAGGCCCGGCACGCCCTCGAGCATGCAGTGGCCCCGGCTGAACAGCGCAATCAACAGTTGCTCGATCACCGCATCCTGGCCCACGATCACGCGACCCAATTGTTCGCGAATTTTCAGGTAAGCGGACTTGAGCTGTTCGATAGACTCCTCGCCCAGCACAACTGACGGTTCGGTCGCCGTCTCCGCCACATCGGGATTTGCCCCGTCACTCGCCCCGTCACTCGCTTCGGGCGCCCCGGTCGCCTCGTCGTTCATCGGCCTCTCGCTTTCCTGCTGCGACGTCTGAATTGCCACGACGGATGTCAAAACGGTCAGGACACTCGAGCAATCTGCGACGTCGGCCCGTCGCGCCCTCCTGCCGACCGATCGGCCCGCTCATGGTACAGAGTCAGCCTCGTGTTTGCGACTTTCGACTGTCCAATGTTCCGGCTGGCATCAGCGATCGTGGATGCGAGAGAATCGGCGACAATTCTCGTCACTCGTCACCACAACTCATCGCACCGATCAATTCATCGAGCCTTCCATTGAGTCGCTCGACATCCACAATCCCCTGGGCGCTGACATCAACCAGATCCCACGCATCATCGGGCTTGCTGAAGAGTCGTGACGACGCCCCGGCAGCCCCCGAACGCACCAGGAACAGATCGTGTGATCGGATTCCCCATCCCCCGTCGCTGTCCCGCACCACGATCTCATCGTGGCCGCCACCGTCCTGCCCGACCAATTCCAACAGGTTGATCCCGGGCAATCCCTCCAACTGCGGAGTCTGCTCAAACCATTCCAACAGCGTCGGCAACAGGTCGGTCACCTGCACGAGTTCCAGGCGACGTTGCCCCGGCTCGATCATCGGCCCCTTGAGCAGCAACGGCGATCGCAAACACTCTTCGTGCAACCGCGTCCGCTCGTCGTCCTCGAATCCTCGATCACCCAACCAGGCACCGCGTCCGCCCGTGACGACCAGCAGGGCCTCGCTCTCGAGTCCTGTCCGCACCAGTCCATCGATGGCCGCCCCAACACAGCGGTCAAACGTTGTCATCGAACTGTCGAGTTCTTCAAGATTGTCCGGCCATTCCCCGTCCACTCCCTCGGCCGGCCCCGAGACAGCTACCCACAACAGGTGATGTTCGCCACCGGCTTCGGCCAATCGCTGAACTGCCTCGTCGACAGCGTGTTCCAGTCCCTCTCCGACAACCCGCACGGACTCCCACCCCGCCAGCGCCAGCCAGTCGGTTTCCACATCCGTCAGCACCTCGGCAGCAACGCCGGCCCGGCCAAACTGCTGGGCAGCCGGGTCGGCAATGGGCCCCGTCCCCCAGCCGCCCCCAGCCCAAGCCCGGCCATTGACCGAGGCGTCGCCGGCAGGTGACATACTGAAGTGGCGGTCGAACACGGCCGATTCGGCCGCCAGGCGATCCACTCGCGGCATCAGCAACGGCTCACCACCGCAAAAGCCAGCCAGCCCGGCGTTCCAGTGGTCCAGCGAGAGTACAACCTGGACACTCACGATGAGGCCGCCGGTTCAAATTCGCCCACGCTCCGCAGGTACGAACCACTCTGGGCTGCCGCCTCCTCGGGTCCCATCAACTCGGCAAACGCCTGGTGGACCGTCACACACCCGTCGTAACCGATCCGTTGAAGCCCCTCGAAGACCGTCTCGAATTTCACTCCCCCGGTCTCCCACAACGGAATGTGGCGGAACCGTCGATCGCCCAGGCACCAGGTCTCCAGAGACACTGGCCCGACTTCATCCAGTACATGATTCTGCACGTACACGTTCACCAGCCACGGGACGATCCTCTCCAGCGTCGACGAGCCATAGTCCTCACCACACAACATCAGGTTGGCGGGTTCATAGATCAGTCCGAAGTTCGGTCGGTCGATCGATTCGAGCACGTCGATCATCGGCTCGACCTGCTCGAACAACGAGGTGGTGTGGCACTGGTGGGCCAACCGGATACCGCGATCAGCCGCCCGGTCCGACGCCTCGCGAGCCCGACCGATGTCGTCAGTTGTTTTCAGACACACCCGGATGAGGTCGCAACCGAAAGCCTCGGCCACGTCCAGGCTTGGGCCGATGTCCCGCAACGACTCCGGCCCCTGCTCGTTGTTCAACGGAACATCGAAGTCGGCCGTGACCATCGAAACCCACAACCCCGCGGCCTCGACCTCGCGACGCATCGACTCCAGTCGTTCCCTCTCGGTCTGAACACCACCAGCACTCGCCCGCAGGCACACCGCGTGGTAGCCGTGCTCCACGGCCAGGTTGACCAGTTCAGAGAACGGAACATTCAGCCGGGTCTTGCAGGCAGCTTCGGCAACGCGGACTGACAACGACAGTTTCATGAATCACCAGGCAGTGGTACGGCGCAACATCACCGGTTCGGATTGAAACAACAGCATCACGGCCCCACCCTGTTTCGTGTTCAACAGATGGACCAGCGGTCACGATACGGCCCATTCCAACCGCAATCAACGCCCTCGTCCCCGGCAACTTTCTTCCACTCACTCCCGCCCTTACCGTTTCAACCGTATCATCGAGGCCATGGGCTGGGAGTTGCTCAACACACCGATGCTATGGGGACTGGCCGGCCTGGCGCTGCCCTTGCTGGCTCACTTGCTGACCCGCAAGAGATTCGAACGGGTCCCGTGGGCAGCGATGCAGTTCCTGGAACTCGAGCGTGACGCCCGCAGGCGGGTCCGCATCGAAGAACTGCAACTGATCCTGTTGAGGATGCTGCTGGTAGGACTGCTGGTCGTGGCACTGTCCCGCCCGGCGGGCAGTGACGGATGGCTGGCGCAGGTACTCGGCGAGGTCGAGACGTCCCGCAGGGACGTGGTCATCATCATCGACGGATCGGGAAGCATGGGCTGGCGGGGCGGTCGCCAGACTCCCCGTGCAGCCGCTGTCCAGTTTGCCCATCGTGTCCTGGAAGAACTCGGCCCCGGCGACAACGTGGCATTGATCGAAGCCCGCTCGAATGTACGGGGAGTGATCGACCCACCAACGGTCAATCACGACGTGGTCCGAGCCGCACTGGGTCGCCTGCCGGCGCCGGGCGGCACGACCGACCTGCCAACGGCGATCCGGCACGCCGTCAGCCTTCTCCGCGAGACCCGCAATCTCCGCCGCGAGATCCTGGTCCTGACCGACGGACAAGCCGAGGGCTGGCGAGCCGAAGACGGTGTGCTCTGGGATCGGCTCGACGATCAACTCGACAGTTTCCCCGAGGCAACTCGCCCGGTGATCCGGGTGGCCACCCCCGGCGAACCTCGCAGCACCTCCACACCCCACTTTCACGTTCAGCCGCTGGAGGTCTCCCGCACGCTGTTGCCACTGGGACTGGCCGTGTCGATCCGCGCCACCGTACACGGCCACAACAACACCGACACCACCAACCGTCGGGTCAGCCTGGAGATCAACGGCCAACGGCTCTCCGAAAGGACACAGTCGGTCAGCGTCCCTGCCGACGGTGACGCCGCCGTCGAGTTCTCCTATCGTCTGCCCGCCGCAGGATCACACCACCTGGCGGTCGTTCTCGACGAGGACCCCCTGCCGGGAGACAACCGGGGCGAGATCGTCGTGACAGCCGTCGACGCGCTGCCAGTCCTGCTGGTCGATGGCGCCCCGCACCCGGACGTGACACGCAGCGAAACGTTCTTTGCCCAGGCCGCTCTCACGGCCGCCGCCAACCAGCAGCCCTGGGTGGCCAGCCGAGTCGTCAGTTGGGACCGACTGACCGCCGACGACTTCCCCACAACCGGCGTGATTGTGCTGGCCAACGTTGCCCGTCCGGACCCCGACTGGAAACGCCCCCTTTCGGAATTCGTCGCCTCCGGAGGAGGACTCCTGGTCACGTTCGGCGATCGGACCGATCCGGCCGCGTGGGCCGACTGGGCCGAATCCACCGGCCTGCTTCCGATACGAGTTGGTGACACGATCCAGGCTGCGAGTGGCGAGACGGGAGTTCGGGTCGATCGAGAAAGCCTGGCCGGGTCCTGGATGAACCGGTTTGGATCCAGTCGCCAGGGGGGATTCACAGAAGCTCGCTTCACCCGGTGGTGGCCCCTGGAACCACTCAACGATCCGGAGCCACCGCGAGTCGCCGCGCGACTGGACAACGGACAACCACTGCTGGTGACCGGCCGCAAGGACCGTGGCCACATCGCCGCATGGGCCTCGTCACTCGACGCCGACTGGAACACCCTGCCGGCCCGTCCGGATTTCGTTTCGTTCCTCCACGAGATGATGTTCACCCTCGCGGGGAGCCAATCCACTCGCACTGTCGCCCCCGGGGAACCCCTGCTGCTGCCAGTCGGCGAGGACTTCCAGCACGACCAGTACGTGATCGTCGGCCCCGGAGGACTCCGGTTCGATGTCCAGGAAACGGGCACGGCTCCCGGCCGATTGGCCCGGCTCACCGACACTCTGCTGCCAGGCCACTACGCCCTGGTTCCCCGCCAACTCGCCCAAAACGGCGTTGGGCCGGCCGAGCACTTTGTCGTCACCACCGCTCCTGGCGAATCGAACCTGGCACGGCTCGAGGAAACCACTCGCGGCCAACTGACCCGTGGCGGACGCATCGACTTCGTGGCCAATCATGATGAACTGCGAGAAGCCATCGGCGAGTCAGCCCCCAGGACGGAATTCTGGTACCTCGTCCTGCTGCTGTTGCTGGGACTGTTGCTGGGCGAGGTCGTGATGACCAGGCGGATGGTCCGCGGCGGGTACCGACAGGAGGCATCTCCCTCGTGAGCCATCGCCTCCTGTTTCACGTACTGGATTCTCCGGCACGACTGGTGCTCGGCGGCCTGGCCATCCTCGCCGCCGCGATACTGGTCGTGAAGCTGCTGCAATTCGAACGCCAGTTGGTACCACCGGCAGCCAGCCGCTGGCTGCTGGGACTCCGACTGGCCGTGATCGTCCTGATAGGAGTCGCCCTGGCCGAACCGGCCGTTACGCTCTCGCACGACCTCCAGCGACAGGGGCGAATCATCGTGGCGATCGACCGCTCCGAGAGCATGACCATGACCGACGCCCAGGCAACCTCCGCCGAAAGACTGCAGACCGCCCGGGGGCTGGGCCTGGTCGGCAACGAGACCATCAATCCGCGACTGGACCGTTGGACTGCCGATTTCCAGGCCGGTCGTGAACCCACCTGGCTCGACCCCGGGGAGACCCAGGATCCGCAACGGCAACAGCAACTGCAGGACATCCGGCGAGCCAATCTCGACGAGGTGCTCGCGGCGGCTGGACGGCTGTCTCGGCAGGAGATCATCAACCGGCTCGTCCAGGACTCGTCTCCGTTGATCACATCGCTGCAGTCAGTCGGGCGGGTCGAGTACCGGGTCTTTGGTGGCCGGGCCGAAACGATCGCCGCCGCTGCGGTGGCCGCCACGGCCCCCGAGTCGGTCGACGCCTCCCGCACCGACCTGTCCACCCCCCTGGTCACCTCCGGTGGAAGCGACGACACGCCGGTCACCGCGATCGTCATCCTCAGTGACGGTCGCCAGACCGAGTCCACCGATCCCCTGGTCGCGGCGAACCGACTGGGCGAACAATCGATCCCGGTCTACACCGTACCAATCGGATCGACCCGGTTGCCCAGGGACCTGGCCATCGGAGCCGTGGACGCCCCCGGGACCGTCTTCGGCGACGACACGCTGAGACTGACCGCGACAATCCGTACAGGAGGATTCCGCAACCGCCCTGTCGCCGTATCCCTGTTCCCGGCCGATGCCCCCCAGGAAGCCACCGTCCAGACGATCACCCCCACCGGTGATTCACACGAGGTGACCTTCGAGTGGACCGCTTCGCGACTGGGCCGGCAACGACTGGTCATCCGCGCCGAACCACACCCCGATGAAATCCGCGACGACAACAACCAGAAGGAACTGCTGGTCAACGTGGTGGACGATGTGGCCCGGGTGTTGCTGATCGACGGAGAGGCTCGCTGGGAATTCCGGTTCATCGACAACGCGTTGACACGTGACGAACGCGTGGATGTCGACCAGGTCGTCTTCTCTCAACCGTTTTTGGGCATCCGCAACGAGCCATTTTTTTCCAGCCGGCTCGAGGTCCCCGACGGCGAGGACCCGCTGGAACGCTCGGTCCTGGCAGACTCCGATTTGGTCATCGTCGGAGACGCCGGCCCCGAAGCACTCGACCAGGCAGCCTGGTCGCTACTGGAATCTTTTGTCTCGGATGCGGGTGGCACCCTGGTCATGGTCGCCGGCAAACGGGATCTTCCGAACAAGTACCGCTTCGAAGCCTTCAAGAACCTGATTCCCGTCGACGAACTGGTGCCACTGGAATTCACCGACGACCAGGGCCGCAGGTCCCCAACACGACGCGGTTTTGGGATCGCCTTGAGTCCCGAGGGACAACGTGAACCCATGCTCCAGTTCCACCTCGACCCCACCGAAAACCGTCGGGTCTGGGACACGTTGCCTGGACACACATGGGGCCTGGTCGGTGTGCCTCGTCCCGGCAGCACCGTGCTGGCCCGCCCGAGTTTTCGAGGCCGGCCAACCCGCATCCCCGATCCAAAACAGCAGGCCCTGTTTGTCCATCACTACCACGGACTCGGGCAGGTCCTGTGGCTGGGAATCGACAGCACCTGGCGTTGGCGTCACCGAACCGGCGACACCTACCACCACCGCTTCTGGGGTCAACTGGCTCGCTGGGCCGCCCACAACAAGGCTGTCAGTGGCAACGCGTCCGTCCGGCTGGGAGTCGATACGGCCGAGGTGACCGCCGGGGAACCGATCCAGGTCAACGCACGGTGGCGCCGTGACGTTCTCGAGCGAATCGAGAACCTGGCCGCGACAGCCGAATTCCACGCGGCCCAGGGCCCTGGCGAGTCCCCCCTGGCCACCATTCCACTGACCGCCGTCGACGGCCGACCACTGTTGTGGCGAGGCCAAGGCACCGGGCTGCCTGCCGGAGACTACCAGGTCAGGCTCTCCGTCTCCGACCCAGCTATCGACACCAGCGGAGTCACCGCCAGTGTCTTCGTTCATCCGGCAACATCCGGAGAACTCAACAATCTCTCGGCCGATCACGACCGGCTCGCCGAACTGGCCACCGCCACGGGCGGACGACTCGTGACACTCGACAAGCTCGACGATCTCGCCGACCTCGTGGTCGGGACCAGCCAACAACAGGCACGGGTCGAGGACATGCTGATCTGGAACCACTGGGCCGTGCTGGTGGGCTTTTTCGTCCTGATGACCGCCGAGTGGGTCATCCGCAAGGTTCATGGATTGCCCTAGCCACTTTTCTTCAACACCGGCAAACGCCAGTTGATAAACTCGACGCCCTGAACGATTTCGCAACCAACCCCATGGCCACCACTCCCCGCCCATCCCTGCCCCCCCAACTCCAACAAGCCCTCGGCCAACTCGGCCGCCGCTGGCGTTGGCTGACGGTGCTACATGGCGTTGGCCTGTTCCTGCTCGCCACGACCGCGATCCTGGCCACGGGAGTCCTGCTGGACTTACTGCTGCCTTTGTCACCAGCCGTCCGCATCGTCACCCTGGCACTGGTCCTGGGCGGGATCGCCTGGGCCGGGTTCCGCCTGCTGCTGGTCCGACTGGCGACCAACATCTCGCCGGCCGAGTTGGCGGCGTTGGTCGAGCGAGACCACCCCGAACTCGAGGAACGATTGACCAGCAGCGTCGAATTGCTAGACAGCGACGACTGTGGCGGAGGCGATGAGGGTCTGCGAGACCTCCTGCTGGCCGAGACCACCACGGCGGTCCAATCGGTCAACTTCCACCAGGTCCTCACCTTCCGCACAGCCATCGTGGTCCTGGCCTGGGCCGGAACCGCGGTCGGGCTCATGTTCGGCCCCCTGGCGGTACCCGGCTCGGGACACGCACTGCTGATGACCCGGCTGTTTCTCCCGTGGAGCAACCTGCAACGAACCGTGCTCTTCCAGGTCGATGTCGACCAGGCAGACCAAGTGGTGGCCCGCGGCAGCGATGTGCGAATCCGGGTCCACGTCAGTTCACCGTCAGCCGCCGCTTCGCCCGACCGTCCCGTGGTCGTGCCCCGCAATGTCTGGTGTCGCTGGACCACCTCCACCGGAACCACCGATCGCCGGTTGATGGAACGCACGGTCGATGGAACCGCCTACACCACCACGTGGCCCGAGGTTCTCGAGGGGTTCCAATTCCATGTCGACGCCGATGGCAGCCTCTCCAAGACTCACACCGTGCGTGTCGTCGAACCGCCCGCCGTCACCGGCCTGGCCCTCAACATCGTCCCGCCCGGCTACACGGGCCAATCCCCTCGAACAACCGACGCCGTGGTGGGCGACGTCCGCGTGTTGGCCGGGAGCCGGTTGACCTGGCGATTGCAGTTCAACAAGCCCATCCGCGACGCCAGCCTCAAGCTCCTCTCCGCACCACGACCAACATCCCTGCCCGGGAACCTGGCTGCCGATGGACTATCGGCCACCGTCGAACTCGAGGTCGAAACCGGTGGTGCGTTGCTGGTCGAATTGACCGACCGCGACGGACTGCACCGCGACGATCAAACGTACAGGCGATTGCTGGTCCTCGAGGACCAGCCTCCCACCCTCGCTCTTTCCGGCAATGACCGCCCCACCGC
>CAWVUS010000069.1:0-18901 GCA_963933195.1 uncultured Planctomycetaceae bacterium | reverse complement strand
GTGTTGGAGTTGCCGTCGCCGGCACTGATGAAGTCCAGGGTCATCTTGTGGACATCCTTTTCGAATCCAACGGCACCGGGGATCAGGCCGTCGACCACCCCGTTGTCCGGTGCCCAGAAAATGCCCGTGGCGTGTGCCACTCTCTCGCTGTTGGGCCCCCCATAATTAAAACTCCCGGGTTCGGCCGTCTGCAGGTTTGCGTTCTGGAAGGCCGCCAAACCCATGTAACCACCGTTGCCAACGTAACTCAGTCCACCGCCCTGGATGTAGTTGTTGTCGTCGACCACGCAGGTCAGTGCTTCCACGTGCGGAACTTCTCCACCGGAAGCGATTCCACCCAGTGTTCCATTGGCCACGACCCGTTGCAGGTCGTTCCTGTCCAGGAACGGTAGCAGTGCCACCGGCCACGGCCGTGAAATCGCCTTGTCGACGAGGTTTCCATTGGCATCAAGAGCCGGGTACCAGTCATAGGCATCCGGCAGCCTGCCGTTGCTTGCACTGGTGAAGTTCATGGTCGCAGCGGCGAGTTGCTTCAGGTTGTTGGCGCACTGGGTCCGTCGAGCGGCAGCCCGTGCGTTCATGATGGCCGGCATGATCAAGGAGGCCAGCACGGCAATGATCGAGATCACCACCAACAGTTCAATCAGGGTAAAGCCCCTGCGGCGGGATGCGACACACGGCCCCCGTTTGGTTCTGGTTCTGGTTCTGGTTCTGGTCATGTGAATAACTTCTTTCGGGACTGTCAGCCTACGGAGAACCCGCGAATATGAGTGCACGGGTTGGTCTTTCGAGTTGCGCAAAGACGACAACACGAGGCGCGGACCCGCCTGCGGAGTAGGACGCGAGAGTGGTTAACGCGTTACAAGCGTGAACGCTCAAACCAATCCAGCTCGCCGCGCGAACGGTGACCGCAATCGAACAAGTTGTCGACGCCGGTTAGGAAAGAGGCGGGCCGCGCTGGCAGGCGGATGGAGCGACTTGCGACATCCCAAGCGGGGATGAGGCCTGCTCCGCAAACTCGAATCTGACCGCGGGTCCGAAGACCGCAGCAGGCAGCGAAGATTGAAGGCTGGTATAGAACTCACAGATCTCACACTTGTGATGATCCGTGGCGATCGGTCCGGAATCAGGGCTGGACTTGTGATCGGGGCCGTGATGATGAGTGTGGCCGCAACGGTGCTGTGACTTCGGAGCGTGTGCGGAGCATGCGTGGTCGTGCGCAAAACCCGGCAAGAAATGCAGCGACTGACCGAAGACGCACAGAGCGACGAAACAGCCGGTGAAGAGAAGTCGCACAAACCGGGACATGGGACCAGCAACTGATGAGAAACGACCAACAGCAACAGACTGTTGGAGCAAAGCTTATGAAGGACTACGGAGACTTCAAGCGATGCGTTGGAAGGATCGGCTCAATTTGTAAAAGATTCGATCGAAATTCACGAGGCATATGCCACAACGAAACGACGCAAGCACGTCGTGTCGCCTAGAACAACTCGGCGATCGGCTGTTGATTGACGACGATCTGCTCGAGTTCCTTGGGCAGGTCGGCCTGGACCCGGAGTTGGCCAATGTCGAACAGCGAGTGCATGATGGTCGAGAGGACCTGCCCGCTGGAGATTGGTTGCGAGCCGGGTCGGCTGCCGGTGCGGTCGGAACGACCCACGACCTGTCCGGTCTTCAGTCCCCCGCCGGCAAAAGCCAGCGTGCAGAGGTTGCCCCAGTGATCACGGCCACCGTTCTTGTTGATGCGTGGCGTGCGACCGAATTCGCCGGTGATCACGAACAGGATCTTCTCGGACAGCCCGCGTTGCTCGATGTCCTCGATGAAGGCCGAGGCGGCCTTGTCGACGGCCGGCAGCAGAGTGGCCAGGCCATCGTCGACCCGGAATTCCTTGCCACCACCGTGCATGTCCCAGCCGCCGTTGCCGACGGTGACGAAGCCGCACCCCGATTCGACCAGTCGGCGGGCGAACAGCATCTGTCGACCCAGTGCCACGGGCGAGAACATGGCTCCGTAGGAGTTTCGTTTCTTGACCGCGTCGGTGGTTTCCATCATCGACGTGTCGTAACGGGCCAGTGTCTCGGGAGATTCCTGTCCGATATCGAACGCGCGGGCCACGCCCTTGAGCAGCACGTCGAAGGCCTGTTGCTGGAAGCGGCCCGAGGCATCGGCGAGGCCCGTGTCGGAGTATTGCCGACGCAGAGAGTCCAGGCCGGTCAACAGGCCTCGCCGGTCATCGAGCCGGTTGCGGGCGATTCGCAGTTTCATGTTGTCGACGATCTCGCCGCCCGCGCTGGGGTCGAAGGGGCGGTAGACATCCGGCAGTGTCCCGGTTTGGGAGAGGCGTCCGACGTTGGCGTAGAGCTTCTTTTTCTTGAACTCGTCTCCGACCGAGTGAGCGGTGACGAGCATGTTACGAGGCATGCCGCTCTGGGGGTCGGTCAGGCCGGCGATTCTCGAGTAGATCGATCCCATCTGGGCGCCGGTCGGGTTGCCGCCGGCCATCACGTGCATCGCGGCCGGGCCGTGGCTGGAGATGCCGTGGCGGTACGAACGAATGACGGCGAGCGAGTCGGCCAACGCGGCCATTTTCGGCAATGTGCCACCGAAGGTGACGCCCGGCAGTGCGGTGGGGATCTCCCCGGTGATGCTGCGAATCTCGCGCGGCGCCTGCATGTTCGGGTCGAAAGTCTCGAACTGCGTGGGACCACCCTGGAGGTTCAGCACCACGACGGCTCGGTCACGGAGGAAGGGCCCCCCCGAGGCGGCCCTGGCTTCCAGCAGGCTGGACAGGGTCAGTCCGCCAAAAGCGGCGGTGCCGATTTTCAGAAATCCGCGGCGGTGTCCGTGTGAGATCGTCAGCATGGTGGGGCTGGATCCGGTTACGGGGGCGTTTGTCTATGAGCCTTTTCGGCTGTCCGAGAGCCCACAGTATACCGGAATCGCCAAGGCGAGGGGATCACAGTGCGGTGGTTGGCGCGTGAAGGCGGGACACGGTGCCCCGGAAGCCGCGTTACTCGCCGGAGTTGTTGATCAACTTCGCCAGGCGACTCTTGGTACGAGCGGCCTTGTTGGCGTGGATCAGGTTCTTGGCAGCGGCCTGGTCGAGCTTCTTGGCGGCGGCACTCAGCAGCGAAGCGGCCTGTTCGGTTTCTCCGTTGGCCACGGCGTCACGGACCTTTTTGACGGAGGTACGCAGAGCCGAACGCTGGCCCCGGTTGCGGGCCCGACGCTTGAGGCTTTGGCGATGCGATTTTTTGGCGCTGATCGAGTTGGGCATGAGCTCTAAGTCGTTTGAGTCAAGTGAGTCCCCAAGTCTAGGGGCTGACAGGTGGAGTTGCCAGTCTGTGCTGTGCCAGGCAACACGGGGCAATCGTACCATTCCGTTCCAAGGTCACGGGAACCGAAGAACGGAATGGTCCAGGCAGTTCCCGTGGCGATCCAAGACAGGACCAGGCCACCTTGTTCGCCACGGGTTTTCGATTGCCGATGCGATCCTCTTCTTATTCGTCGCTGAGTACCATCTGGTCGAATCGTTGCCCGTCGGGTGTGACGAGCCTGGCGAACACCCTGGGGTCCACGTTCATGTTGATGGACCGCACGTTGCCGGCACAGAACGCGAAGTTGATCAGGTCGCCGTGGTTGGAACTGGGACGAGGAGTCTGGTATCGCGTGGCGATCAGGTTCTTGTTGAGTCGTCCAGCTATGACAGCACCGTTGGAAAATGTCACTCCGCTTCCCAGGGTCAACTTGCCGGGAACCGCGTTCGGGTTGAGGTTGACCTGCTGTGCCACAAGGACACCAAACAACGAACCGCCCTGTCGGCAGTCAGCTGGGACCTGTCCCGATGCGCCCGGGTGCCAGGCCCAGTTTCCTCCCTGGAGGTTTTCTCCAAAGAGGATCGTGTTGGAGTTGCCATCGCCAGAACTGACGAAGTCCAGGGACATCCGGAAGGAATCTTTCACAAAACCGGCCGTCGGTGCACCCGTGGCTGGATCGTTCGGGAGCAGGCCCGCGGCCACCCCGTTGTCCGGTGCCCAGAAAACGCCCGTGGAGTGTGCGACTCGCACGTTGTTGACACCCCCATAATTTATTGTACCGGCCGTTTGCAGGTTCGCGTTAAGGAAGGTCGCTGCATTCATATAGCCGCCATTGCCAACGTAACTCAGTCCACCGCTCTGGATGAAGTTGTTGTCGTCGACCACGCAGGTGAGTGCTTGCACGTGAGGGATGTCGCCACCGGAAGCGACCCCACCGAGTGTTCCATTGGCCACGACCCGTTGCAGGTCATTCCGGTCCAGGAATGGCAGCAGTGCCACCGGCCACGGCCGTGAAATCGTCTTGTCGACAAGCGTTCCACTAATAATGCTCGGGTACCAGTCGTAGGCACCCGGCAGGCGGCCGTTACTTCCACTGGTGAAGTTCATGGTCGCGGCGGCGAGTTGCTTGAGGTTGTTGGCGCACTGGGTCCGTCGAGCGGCAGCCCGTGCGTTCATGATGGCCGGCATGATCAAGGAGGCCAGCACGGCAATGATCGAGATCACCACCAACAGTTCGATCAGGGTAAAGCCCCTGCGGCGGGATGCAGTACGCGGTTCCCGTCTGGTCATAGTTCTGGTCATGTGGATAACTCCTGGTCTGTTAGTCTGCGAAGACCCCCGCACATCAATTCTACTAGTGTGAGAGGGACCTTCGGCAAGAAAGCATGAGAATCAGAGATAAAAAATCAGAGAAGAATCAAAAGGCCCGCCTGTTTTGACGTTTAGGTCCGAGTCGATGAGGGACTCAAGGCTTGCCTCCTTTCTCCATTGTGTTGGATTGGCCCAGGAACGTGTTAGCAAAAATGTGGGATTGACTTACCGGATTGTCCGGACAATTGATGCAGGTGAGAGCCCATGGCCCTGGTTTGTCACTATTCGATGACCTGTGAGTGCAGGATGATCGTGTTGGGGTCGAGTTGTCCAATCCCACCATTTGTGCCTGTTCCAATCGACAGGTCCCCGGGATTGGTGGGAAGGTGGGCCGAATTCAGGTGCTCGAGGATCCGCGAACGGTCCAGCACGAAAAAGGCCCGGTGTGATGTGGCGTTCTTGAGTGGAGCCCCGATCCGAACGTTGCCGTTGAGGGGGTTCCGGTAGGCTTCGAACCAGCTGACCTGCAGGAAGACGTGGAAGACATTGCTGCGGGTGGTGGTGTTTCCCGCGATCTTGGACAACAGTCGCAGGCGGCTGAGTGAATTCGTCTGGGCATTGCCCAGGCCAAACAGTCGCCGACCCTCGATCCAGCCGTTGGTCGGATCGGCCTTGACGTCGGCCGGCAGCGACCGGAACAGCGTGTCCTCGATGCTCTTCTCCCCCCGGTAGATGAAGCCGAAGTCCCGGAATGGTCGTGACGTTGCGGTGCCGGGAAGAAACAGCTTGCTGAACGGGTCGAGACCGTTGCGGCTCTCGACGAACTCGTTCCACCGGTTGGCACCCAGCGTGTCGACCATGAATGGCCGTCCGGTCAGCCCCTGCAACTGGGGTTCATCCAGCAGGGCCGCCAGCACCTCGGGATGGCGGACCGTGTTGAGGTTGATGCGGCCAGGAACACGGAATTTTCTCTGGTCGGGCAACTGGGCGGATGGGAAATGATCGGTGCGTGTCGGGATGTTCGCGAAACTGAACAGTCGATACCACCGATTGCCTGCCTGCGCGACTCCATTCGTCGTGTCCCGGGTTCGCAGGAATTTCTTGTAGCCGGCCGTGTGGGTCAGAAGGCGATTGGAGGAGAGGTTGAGGCCTCGGAAAACCCCCTGAGAATTTGCGCTGTTCCAGGTCATGTCCGAGTTGGTGATCTCCCACGGCGCGCTGAGCGGAATGCTGAGCAGTTCTCCGATCGATGCAAAATCACGATCCGGGTGGTTTTGCCAGAGGGGTGACGCTAGCTGGGCCGTGGGTTCCAGGACATTGGCCGCTCCGAGGCTGTTGGTGATGTGTGTCAGCGGCAGGCTGGGGGAATTGTTTGGCCAGTAGGGCTGTGCCTGTCCGCCTCTTGGGGTTGAGTTTTCCGACGCCTGGGTCGTGCGGGCGTCGAACGGTTGAACACGCTGACGAGCTCTCAGGCTTTTCAACTCGTTCCTGATTCTCGGCGGCGTGTTCCCGGCGGCGTCTTCGTCTCGCTTGATCGTGAATTCCCAGTCCTGTTGGGTCGTGACCGGATTCTGGAGCTGCTGTGGTTGTGGATCTCGCTTGTAGATCATGCTGTCGACTTCAACCCACGGATTGTCCTCGAGAGTCCCATTGGTGTTGTTTGTCGAGGAGACGTCGGACTGGACGGTGAAATCGACTCGCCTTCTCGCGTGGAGCCGTCGTCGCAGGACAATTCTCAGCTTCAGGTTGGTTGTCGCCGTGGCCGAGGGCACACCGGTCAACAGTGATCCCGCCGTGGGGGTCAGGTCGGAACCTGCACCGTCTGTGATGCGAAATCGCTCTTTCCCGTGAAGGCCGTTGGACTGGCCGTGTTCCCTGATCAGGTCCAGCCAGTTGACGGCGGTTTGCCTGGGTGCGATCCGGGCCAGGTTGGCATTCGCGTTCATGCTGCTGGGAGCAAAACCCGGGTCCACCCAGAACTCGCTGTAGCGTGCCGTGGTGTCGGTGGCGACCAGGTTCTTGGTGTGTTCATCGGCCGCCGATCCGATCGTGAACTTGCGTCCGGGCAGGATCGGGGTGCGATTGTCCCAGAGGATGGCGGTTCGCACCTGGCTGGCTGTCGGCGTCTGCGTGTCGGAGGGTTGCAGGATGATCTGCCAGTGACCGCCGCCGACCGAAACCGGGCGTGGGCTGGCATTGTGCAGCTCGATGTAGGCGTAGTGCCGATCTTCGATGTCGCTGTGTGCCGTGGCGAGATGGTCCTCGCCGGCTGTTCCGGCATTGTCGAGCACTTTCTTAGAACGAATGGCCAGGAACTCGCTCAGGGTCAACTGTTGTGCTTCCACGCCATAGACGACGCCACGTTCCTGGCCGTCTTCCGGGTAGCGATAGTCGTATCGTTGGTGGCCAGAACCGTACGCGTTGTTCTCGTCGCCGTTGAACGGGTTGTCGTCGGGGGTTGGAGGGACGCCTGTCGAGCTGACCATCCAGCCGTTGGAGAGATCCTTGTCGTACTCGAACTTCGTGATCACCTGGTCACGATCGAATGAATCGACGAGGTTGACGGCGAATTGAGCCATCTCGCGGAGTTGGCCCTCGGTGTACAGGGCTCGTTGGGCATTGCTGGCGGTGTGGTAGGGGACGTTGTCCTGTCCGCCGCAGAACATGTAGAGCAGGACGTAGATGTCCCGGGCCATTCGTTGCCGGTCAACGCGGGCCCGGAATTCCTGTTCCATCTGTGGAGTGAGAGTCACGTTGTTGGTATTGGGCAACTGGCCGGCGTCCAGTTGGTAGCCGGTCCAGTCCCGGGGCAGCGCTGTTTCGCGGAACAGGTCGAGGATGCCGTTGTTGTTGAGGTCCTCGGCGGGGTCGAGGATGTTGTTGTTGTTGTTGTCCTCGCCATTGTCGAGCACCCCGTTGCCATTGAGATCCTCCTCGATGTCGAGTTGACCGTTTTCATTCAGGTCCTCGTGAACCGGATGTTCACCCAGTTCGCGGTAGATGGGTTGACCATTGAGGTCGAGCACCACCAGATGGTTCAGGGAGAGCCTGCGGAGGGTCTGGGTCGGGTCTTCAAAGGACGCGATCGACGGGTCGTTGGTTTGCTGCAGGAGTCGCCGAACCGCGGGCCGGAAGGGGTCAGCGAGATCATAACCACCGGGTCCGGGGGTGAAGTTCTGGTACGCGGGAGGAAACCACACCGGCGCGGTCGTGGGTGGTTGTCCGGGGGGCCTGGAGTCAAATTCCCAGGGACGGTTTCGGACGGTCTGGACGTTGCCGGTGAGCGGGTACCGAGGCCTGGTCGCGCTGCGCGTGTCCCAACTGTCGACGGTGAACCGCTTGCGGATCTCCTTGGCCCGGTTGTTGATCGACAGGTTGTAGGAGAGGAGTGACCCGAGCCGGGAGCTGACACTGGTCGATTCGAGGTCCCGCTCGCTGCCCTGCAGGAAGAAGTTCTCCTCGGTGTTGAACAGGTTGTCGTTGCTGGTGCGGTACCGGCTGTCGATCACCGATTCGTCTTCGTTGTCGACCAGGGGGAATTGATTGGCCGGGGTGTTGAGCATCAACGGGCCAAGCTGGCCGGTGATGGGACCGCTTTGCAGCCCCCGGCCCCACTGAACCGTCGGGTTGATTGTCGCCAGGGCATGGTATCCCGAGTACTGCAGCCAGTAGCCGGGGGTGTTGGAGGTGGTCGAGGCGTACAACAGCGGGTTCCACTGGTTGTTGGGATAGAGTCGATGCAGGGTTCCACTGCCCCGGAAGTCGAGCGGATGCCCAAAGGCGATTCGACGGGCACCGCGGAGCTGCATCACGTTTGCCGCTGATCCGTAGCCATGCCCCTCGAATGCATTCCAGTTGTCGTCGGCGGCCAGCACCTCGGGAATGTCGATCTGCCCATTGCCGTTCAGGTCGGTGAGTGGGATTCCCGGTTGCGGGAAATCGATGGGGTTGTTGGATCCGGCGTTGGCGGCCTGGATCAGTCGCTGGATGTCACCGTGGCGGCCCGGTAGAAATCCGAGCAGGTTTCCCGAACCGACATCGGTGATCGGCCGGCCCTTGAGTGCGAACCACCACTCGATGTTGGCGTTCTCCTGGGGAGTCCGGGGTGCCTGTTGATGGAAGAAAATCTTCTGATCGGAAAACATCTCCAGGACGTTTCTGTCAATCGGCTGGTCGTTGGCTTTTGAGCCAGCGTCCAGGGCCCACTGCGGGTTGATTTCTGCCGGAGTCATTCCCAGGTTCGATCGCGAGATGAAATGATCGAGCTGTCCGTTCAGGTTGAGATCCTCTCCGGGATCAAGCAGGCCGTCGTTGTTCTGGTCTTCGCCCTGGTCGAGTCGTCCGTTGCCATTCGTGTCTTCGCCCCGATCCAGTTGTCCGTCACCATTGAAGTCCTCGGTGCCAAACTTCAGCTGGCCACTCCGGGTGCGGGCCAGGTCGATGTACCCGGACGTGTTGCCCGCGGTGTTCAAGTTGATCAGTCCATCGGCGTCGACAATGGTGAAGGCGAACAGTGGGACAGCCTTGCGGCCATCGCCGAGCGACTGGACGGGGAATTCCAGGTCGAGCCAGACGGCCTCCTTGACACCATCCCCGTCGGGATCGGCATCAAGTTGATACCGGGGTTGGAGGGTTTGCTCCTGACGCGTGATCAGTGCCGTTCCGTTTTGGCCGGAGTTGCCGGAACGCAAGACCCGGTAGAAGGCGTTGCCACTGTGAACACATTCACCGGCCCGGTAGAACGTGTTCGGCAGCACCGGCCGGACATCCCAGACTCCCATTTTTGATCCGGAATCGAGCACACCGTTCTGGTTCTGGTCCTCGTGAAGTTCGAGGTACCCGTTCCCGTTGATGTCCTCGCCCTGGTCGAGCACACCGTTGCGGTTCTGGTCTTCTCCGGAATCCCATTGGTTGTTTCCGTTGAGATCCTCAATCGGATCGAGTTGGCCATTGCCGTTGAAGTCTTCCTCGTAGAGCGTGAGCAGTCCGTCGCCGTTGAGGTCTTCATCGGCGTTGAAGGGGAAGGGGCCGCTGAGGCCGAGTCGTTGTGCTTCCTGCAACGTCCGGACGTATCTCCAGCCGCGCCGGAAGGCGGTGGTGTCGAGCCGGTTGTTGCCGTTGATGTCTTCACCCTGGTCGAGTCGCCCGTTGCCATTGATGTCTTCGCTGCGATCGAATTGGCCGTTGCCGTTGAGGTCCTCGACGGGGTCCAACTGGCCGTTTCCGTTGAGATCCAGTTCACGGAGGGTGAAATCAAAACGACTCGGGTGAGGTCTCAGAACGTTCCTGGCGGTGGAGCGGTGAGTTTCCCAGGACGAGGGCGTCTGGGTGACCAGTGCTCGCCGGTATTGGGGTCGAGAAAATGACGGGGTGCGGGCCTCGACAAACTGGTTGGGCAAATTCTGTCCGTTGTCGTTGTGGACGACGCCGTTGAAGGAGAGGAAGACGGAGTTGATGTCCGGGGCGGTGAATCCGACATCCGTTTCCGTTCGTGGAAGAATTCCGAAATCGAGAAGTCCGTTTCCGTTGAGGTCCTCACCCTGGTCGAGTTGGCCGTTGCCATTGATGTCCTCGTAGATCGGCGAGTCACTGATCTGCAGGTTGAGTTGCGACAGCGGGTCGGGGTTTCCGTCGTAGTCCTGGTCGGTCAGAACACTGCCGGGAACATTCGGATTGCTGATGACGTTGATTCCCTGGCCGTTGTGCGGGTAGAGGTCCCGACCAACCAGGCCGGGCACCACCGAGTGACGTCCCCCGTACAGGGCACTGTTGGGTTCGGTGGACAGTCCGCCCAACGCCAGGCGACTGATGGCGAACTGGGAGAGGACGTCACCGGAAGGGCGTGGCTGCGACCGCATTTCCCGCTCGACACCCGCCGAAAAGTTCTCGGCACTGGTCTTTTCGGATCCGGAAAAGACGACCAACGCCAGTCCCAGCATCGAGAGGATCGCCAGGAGGGCGAGCACGACGATGAGTGTCGAACCACGTCGCGAGCGACGGGTGGCGTGGTCATCGGTGGTGGTGTTGGATCGGATGTTCATGAGGACGAATCCTGCGTTCCAGAGTGGGCCCGCGGGACGTGGGGAGTCTTTTAGTCGACGAGTGAATGGACGCATGTGAGTTGACGCATCAGGCCGCTGGTCTGGTCGCGAAATCGGATCGTGATCTGGATAGCCCGCAGTGGTAGCCAGTTGTTGATGACTTGCCAGATCGGCCCGGTCGTATTCATGGAACTGGGTTCCTGGACCGTGGCTCCCTCGGCGCCAGGCCAATCCGGTTCCAGGGGTGAGGATGTGCCCGGCTGAATGCACCGCATCAACAGCCGGCCACGGGGTTCCCTGGGAGGAAAGACATACGAGTTGGCCTGGTATTGCGTGTTGGGTTGCCAGATCGGAACCGGCGTGACGGGGAAGGCCCCGTGCAGGCGGACGTAATGCTGAAAGTAGGTCGGTCGGAAGGGAGGCGGAATGGTTTGGGAGGGATGCCAGGTGTCAAAGACGCGGTTGCCAGCTGTCCCGTTGGGACCGTAAGAGGCAGTGGGTGATGCCTGGGGTGGATTGTTGTTTTGCGGGATTGGTTTCTGGGTGTTGTTGCTGAGGTTGTAGCTGTAGAGGCCGTAGTTCTTCAGAGCTCCGTTGAAGAGCCTCTTGCGGTTGTGACCCACGTCAACAAATTCACTCCACTGGTCATCCCAGACCTTGATGTCGAACGAGTGGACCCCTGTCATCAGGATGTCCTGTCCACGCCGGGGACCGCCACGGAATCCACCGAGTCCCGATGGGGCAGATCCAACCACGCCGTCGGAACCAACGGCCAACTGGTTCTGGGTTTGGGTCCAGTTGGCCATGGGATCGAAGCCGGCAACCTGGGGGTAGGTGAAGTTGCTGTGGGACGTCTCTTCGTGGGTGTAGCGGCCGATAAAAAATGGGCGATCGTCGTTGGACCCGTAAAGACCATCCGGGCCGGGTCCCCAGATGTACTCGCAGGGATTCCCGGTTTGATGGCTGTGGCCAAAACGATGCAGCGGGCGACCCAGGGGATAGACGCTCGTGACGTCGTTACTGAACGCAGTTGGCGTGTGCAGCCTGGCGCCGGTGGATGTGTAGTGGGCCGAAAAATCGAAGTCTCGCCAGAAATTGGCGGGCAGGTACGGGGTCGGGTGGTTGGTGTCGAACATCTTTGTCGCGGCGGCGAGCGAATCGTCGATCGGTTGTTGTCGACCATTGGCGGCTTCGTACATCAACAGCACGCGACGGTAGAGCACACCGTTTCTCAGGAAGTAGGAGACCTCGGCACCGTTGGCGCTGTTTGGGGTTTCCTGCCGGTTGTAGCCAGCCACACGGAATCCGGCGGCGCCGCTCGGATCGCGGACCAGGCCGTAATAGGGAGTCTGGTCGTTGCTCTTGCGGTTGAGATCGGCACGGACGGTCAACTGCAGGACATCGTCGCCATCGTCATCGGGGTCGTTCTCGGAGACGAAGAAGTAGCCCTGGCGGTTTTCCAGGTCGCGGTCCCGGCCACCGGTGGTTTCACCACTGGCAAAGGGAATCACGGTCCGGAATGTTCGTTTCTCGAGGTCGGACACGATGATCGTCGATACCAGCCGACTCCGTTGGTCGTTTCGCGACAGCCCACGGACCTTGGTGTTGATGTCGGCGGCCACTTCGAAGACCTGGGCGAACATCATCATCATCATCAGGACAAGCGTGACCGCCACGAGCATCTCGACCAGGGTGAAACCGCCACGTGCGGAACGTGTCCCGGCCGGAGTGATCCGGTGATGGGAGGGCGGCGGTTGAAATGGACTGGTCGGGTTCATTTATTTGGTGCCGAGGGGGAAGACGGCAATGATGCCCTTGGGAAACATCATGCCACCGGCAGTCAGAATCAGGGGGTCAGGCAGGGGGCGATCCACGGTGAACTCGATGGCCCTATTGACCGTGTTCGGGATGTCGTACTCTCGAATGATGTTCCGGACTCGATACCACTGCCCGTGCTTCAGGTCGAAAACAAATCGTCCCGAGGCGATGGGAGGTTTTTTCAACTTGGAATTGTTGGAGTTGTTCCAGGTCACCTTGAGGCTGAACCGGTCATCGGAATCGGCCCAGAAAAACTCATTCACATCGTCGATGACACCGTTTCCGTTGTCGTCATACTGGGCCACTCCGGGCTGGAGGTCGGCACCGACGGTGGACTCGACCTGGTAGAATGTCTCGTTGGATCGGCCGAATGGACGCTGGAAAAATACGACCAGGTCGACGGAAGCCGGGGCCGCTGCTCCTGGATGATTCGCCGGCAGGCCACCGTGGGAGAAGCTGGGCTTGCGGACGGTCATCATCCAGGAAAACCGTGCGTTCTGGACCTCGACAATGATCTCGGTGATCCGGTTGACCGCCGCAGTATCGAAAACCAGTGGTCCGATCGTGCCTCCCCCGGACACATTGGGCGTGATCGTCGCGGTGAACGGAATGGTTCGGACCTGGCTGTGACGGCCCTCGGGGTCGATCAGGCTGATGCGAATCGGGACCCCGTCGATCACGCCGTTTCCATTGATGTCCTCGCCCGCGTCGAGCTGGTCGTTTCCATTGAGATCCTCGGCGTGCCATTGTTGCTTGATGGACTTCAGATCGATCGAGGGGTCGATCACCAGTTGGAACTGGTTTTGTGCGAGTTGGTTGAACCTGGGCGTGGTCCGGAAAAGTTCGAGCCAGTCGTCACGTGATCCGACAACCGATTGAGCCTCGTCACCGATCACCGAATCGGGTCGAATCTGTCGCTGCTGGGGGTTCGAGGTGTGCGCGAAGTTCGTGTAGGGACACAGGCGATCCTTGTCCGATTCTTCAAAACCGTGGAACCGACGGATGCCGAACCGGAAAGACTGTGATGCCGGGATCGGTTGATTGCCCCAGAAACAGGCCACACCACTACTGGTTTGCGGATTCGCCTGGAGGGTTTGGAAGTAATCGGACCGGGTCTGCGGGGTGTCCTGTGGTCCGATCCGTGACCAGCCCAGCAGGTCGACCGCGTAGACGGTTCCGTTGTGTTCGCGATAGTTGCCGTCGCCATCCGGATCGTGGATGAGGTTGGAATTCAAGGCGAGCACGGCCTCGGCGTTCTGTCTCAGCAGCGCCGCGTGAGTCAACTGGGTGGCTCGCGCGGAACTCAGGATCCCGACCGGAAACAGTGACGCCACCGAAAGGACCCCGATGGAGAGGATCATCATCGACATGAGAACTTCGGTCAGCGTGGCGCCGGTGGCCCGCGTCGACATGGTGGGACGATGACGGTTCATTCTGCGACCCTCCCAGTTTCAGCGTAATAAAACGGATCACTGTTGCCGGTATCGATGACCCCGTTGAGATTGACGTCGATGCCGACGCTGGTTTCACCGGGAAACAACTCGTTGGTCGTGACGTTGCCAGTGCGGGTGAACAGCGTGATGATCCGCTTGTCGCTCTCGTTTCTCGGATCCCACGGTGGCAGTCCCCGCGTGATGTCGGCCAGGTCATTGAGCAGGAAATGGACGACGCCGGCGGTGGCCGGCGGGCCGGTCACCGAGCCCTGTGGAGAGAACATGATGTCCCGGTAGGTGGCTCCGGTCATCCAGGACCACGTCGCGTCCGGTGGGCGACTGAATCCCAGGTCGATCACCACCCCGTTGGCGAACTGAACCGGATCGACCGAGGGCAGCACCCGGGGCGTCAACGTCAATCGATAATCACCCTCGTCAAACCTCGCGGCGACCTCCGTGGTGATGTGGTGCAAGATCGGATCGCGTTTTGGATCCGGCATCGGGTCGGCGAAGGGAGGGTCAATGACCAGCCAGTTGGTCAGATGCGGTGGTGGATGATTGGGGGCCTGGTGCGGTCCCAGCCTGTCCCACACGGGAACATAAGGGGGCGTGTTGTTGGGCAGGTAGATGTGGTTGCCGTTGATGTTCTCGCCGGAGTCGAGTTGCCCGTTGCCGTTGATGTCTTCTTCCAGGAAGTGGACGGTGTACCAGCGACTGCCGAGCTTGATCCGTGCGGTTTCGATCAGCAGGCGGTCCCAGCGACCGTTGCCATTGATGTCCTCGTTGGCATCAAAAACTCCGTTGCGGTTCAGGTCGGCCTCGTTGAGGCGGAACCATTCACTGAAATCTCCATGAATGAGATTGGGCTGCTTGGTGAGTGCATTGACGTGAACCGTGATGGTCCCCTGGCTCCAGTCCTTGCTGGCACCGACGTAGACCATGCTGTGCACCAGCGGGAACTTGTCGATCACTCCGTTGCCGTTCAGGTCTTCTCCGGCATCGAGTTGTCCGTTGCCGTTGATGTCCTCGAAACGGTAGTTGGCGGGATTGGTGAGATCGCCGGTTTCGAAACGGACTCCTCGTGGCAACTGGCTGTAGGCGGCACGGTCGCGAGCACCCAGCAGATAGCTTTGCAACTGCCTGGCACTGCTGCGGACTCGCTCGCCCTCCAGCGCGACGTTGATGGATGTCACGGTGACACCGGCCAGGACCAGCAGCACGGTGATCACGACCAGCATTTCCACCAGGGTGAACGCATGACGATTGTCGGCGACATACGGTTCGCGGGTGCTTGAGAAGGAGACTCGCATCTGGCTAGTTGCCTCCCCTCTGGACGTTGTAGTTGGAGATGTTGTCGAAAAGTGCCGCGGCGACAATCGGTCGGGCCAGCCCCGAATGATCTTCTCCCGCGTCCAGTTGTCCGTTTTGGTTGAGGTCCTCATTCACGTCCAACTGGCCGTTGAAGTTCGGATGAGGTTCCTCGAGTCCCAGTTGCTGGTCGGCTCCGCAGGAGACCACCAGTGGGGCGTGCCAGGTCGAGGGAGTGTGGAAACGGATTTCCCCGAGGTTGGCGCCCTGTGCCACGATCCACCTTGCGAAAAGCTCGGTCGCCGATTCGTCCGGATCCTGTTCAAACCGTTGCGGGGACACCGTACCCAATATCATTTGGGCGGCATCCAGCTGGGTCGGAGTCACGACGGTTCCGGGACCACCCTGGCGAATCAGCCGGGTGGGCCAGCGATAGAATCGCAATGGCTTTCCCCAGCCATCAACCAATTCGGGCAGTCCGTCGTCATCCTGGTCAGCGAGTTCGGAACTGCTGAACCGGATGTTGGATGCCGAGAAAGCACCAAGGTCGTTGCCACTGGTCAGGACCCAGTAGAGGACCTCGGCACTGTCGGCTTCACTGACCACGTTTCCCGGGAGCGGTTTTTCGGTCTGGTTTTGCGGGAACGCCTGACGGAAGATGTTTTTCCTGGCCACGACCGGGGCCAGGCGACGGATTTCCCGGGAGTTGAAACCGCCGGGGGCCGCGACCTGGATCAACCGCATGGCCTGGCTGATCTCGGACTGCTTCAACTGGTAAGTCGCGAAGGCGCCACGGCGTTGCTGGATGATGCGGTGAATCTTGGTGATCGTGGCCTCGGTGGCCGTGTGCCGGGCACCACCGAGCATGTTGCCGACGACGGCGGTGAAGACCGCCATCATCGAGGCGATGATGGTGATCACGATCAGGAGCTCGACAAGCGTGAAGCCACCGGGTCGGGACCCAGCCAGACGAGATCGCCCGGGACGGAGATGTGTTGTCTGTGGCTGCATGGGAATTCGGATGACCTGGGCCCGCAGGTGACAGAAATGGTTGACGTTCTGGTGAGTGGACTCCCAGGCTGCCCGAACACGGACGTGGGCGGACCACCGAGAAGAACAACGCGAACTATGGTTTCAGCCGACCTCCCGCCGAGAAGTTGGTGATATTGTCGGCATCCTGTTCCGAAAGCGTCGCGGTGTCTTCCGGATCGTAGACCTCGGAGATCCCGTAGGGACAGAATTGTCCCAGGGCGTTTTCGTGAGGGCCGTATCCGGGAGAGATGATCTGAAATGACTTGGCGTTCCACCTGGGTCCACCGGGACTCTGGCGGTATGGCAAGTTCCGGTTCCAGACCAGGGCGTTGGCGGTGTTCCCCAGTTGATGGTTGAAGACGAACCCGCCTTCCGGGTCGTAGCCGCGGCCGTTGGCACTGCTGAGATACAGGTAGGGAGCGGTCTGGTTGTTCAGCGAGTCTCTGAAGTCGGGGTATCCGTCCGGAGCGTCGGGTGACCGTTCGTGTTCGTGCAGACGGGCCGAGGGAAAATCGAAAAACGGACCGTCGCGGCTCTCGTCGGCTCCCGGTGTGATGGGTGCGAAGGGATTGAGCGGATTCTTGGAGAACCCGGTCATGGAGAACCGTCCGTTGACGTCTCGCTTGGGCATGCCGCCCAGGAAAAACACCAGGCACTCCGCACCGGAGAGGTGAACTTCTCCGCCAGCATTGTTGCTGACACCGTCCAGGTAATCCCTGGGCACGTCAAACCGGAACCGGGGCCAGATGGCGAGAACCTTGGAACGGCTCTCGGGATCGCTGGCCCAGCCGGCAGCCGATTCGTGAAGGTGAAGGTGATCGGGTGGGTCGGTGCCAAACCGGGCCTTGAAATCGGCCAGGGCACTCTCCAGGGAACCGATCTCGACCTTGACGGCAGCCTCGTTGGTCCGCCTCAGGACACTTCCCAGGACCGGGACCAGGATCGCGGCCAGGAGTCCGATGATGACTATGACCACCATGACCTCGACCAGGGTGAAACCGGTTCGGCGACGAGGCGTGGGAGATTTGTGCGGAGTCATCGAGTGGCCTTTTGTGGTTTGGCCCAACTGGGGGGATGGAAGTGGGCCCGCGGAAATCGCGTGTTCAGGAGAGCTCGTTGAGCAGCTTGACCAGGGGCATGAAGAGCGCGATGACGATGAAGCCGACAATCAGTCCCAGCACCACGACCATGATCGGTTCGAGCATGCTGATCAGCCCGTCGACGGCGACGGCCACCTCCTCGTCGTACACCTCGGCCACCTTGTACATCATGTTGTCCAGGGCCCCGGTTTCCTCGCCGACGTCCACCATGTTGACCACGATGTCGTCGACAATCCGGGCTTCGCGCAACGGGACCGCAATCGCTTCACCCTCGCGGATTGCCGAGTGGATGTTGTCGAAGGCCCGTTTGAAGACCGTGTTGCCCGCGGTGTCCCGCGCAATGGTTAACGCCTCGAGTATCGGGACACCGGAGGCGATTAACGTTCCGAGTGTGCGCATTGTCCGCGCGACAGTCGATTTCTGGATGATCGTGCCCATTAATGGGATCTTCAGCGCAATCCAGTCGATGATAAACGCACCCGTCTTGTTCTTCTTGATCAACTTGATCGTCACCACGAAGGCGATTGGCGTGACAAGTAGCACCCACCAATAGGTGGCGAACCAGTCGCTGGCGTTGAGCAGGATGATGGTGATGTCGGGCAGGTCGACATCGAAGCCCTCGAAGATCTTCTTGAACTTCGGGATGATGAAAATCATGATGCCCGAGACGATCAGGATGGCCACTCCGATCACCGCGATCGGATAGATCATCGCCCCGATCACCTTCCGCTTCAGGCTCTGTGCCCGTTCCTTGAACTCGGCCAGCCGCTGCAGGATCACCTCCAGCGCACCACCGGCCTCACCCGCCTTGACCATGTTGACGTACAGATCGTCGAAGGCCTTGGGTTGCTTGGACATGGCTTCCGAGAGCGTGCTGCCGCCCTCGATGTCCTCGATGACGCCGCTCAGTGAGCTTTTCAGCGGACCGGGCTTGGACTGGCCCTCGAGAATCATGAGGCTGCGGAGGATGGGAAGTCCGGCGTCCTGGAGAGTGGAGAGCTGACGGGTGAAGGTGCACAACTGCTTGGCCCCGACCCGGCCGAACGCCATGCCGCCGCCCTTGCGTCGCCGCCCGGGAGGCTTCTTGTCGCCCTTCTCCTTCTTCTTTTTCTTCTTGCGCCCTTCCTCGGTGATCTTGGTCACGAACAGGTCCTGCTCGCGGATCAACTGCTGGGCTTCGGCTTCGGACTCGGCGGTGATCGCCCCGGTGACTTCCGCACCGGCGTGGTCCATGGCCTCGTATTTGTAACTGGGCATCGTGGTCCTACTCCACGTCCTCGAGTACGGTTTCGCGGACCACCTCGTCGATGGTCGTGACCCCGTCGAAGATCAGTTTCAGGCCGGCTTCCCGCAGGGAGGTCATTCCCTGGGTGCGGGCCAGGTTGCGAATGTCGTCGGTTGAGGCGTCGCTGGTGATCAGGTCGCGGATCTCGTCGGTCAGGTCCAGCAATTCGTAGATGCCACAGCGACCCTTGTAGCCCCCGTTGTTGCAGCGCTCACACCCCTTGCCGTAATAGAACTTGTACTGGCGAGCCTG